>CAXTSA010000040.1:0-2852 GCA_964246755.1 uncultured Acidobacteriaceae bacterium | reverse complement strand
GGTCCGGACCGGCAAAGCACCCTCTCGCTTGACACTCTAAGGACAATGCACCACGTCTCGGTCACGGTCACGAACGGGCACACGCATGCGAAGGAAACCTACACCGGCGTACCGCTCATCGAATTGCTCGAGAAGGTCGGCGCGCCCGAACCGGCAGCCGTCAAAGGTAAAGCACTCTCCGAGTACGTCGTCGCCACCGGCAGCGACAACTACCACGCCGTGCTCTCGCTCGCGGAAGCTGAACCGGGCTTCCACCCCGGCACGGTGCTCGTCGCCGACACCCTGGACGGCAAACCGCTCGACACGAAAGAAGGCCCCCTCAAGCTCATCGTCGAGCAAGACCAGAAGCCCGCGCGATGGGTCCACAATCTGGTGAAAGTTGAGCTCAAACAGGCTGAATAGCCATTCGGCACGACAATTCGTCGGGCGCGGGGTTCTAAAAGAAGAACCGGAGGCTCCCCAGTATGCGCGCGTCCCGAACGATTCCTGCATGTCTGCTCGGCACCTTGCTCGCCGGCAGCGCACTCGCACAGCAGACCGGTACGGAGCCCGGGAACGCTCCCCCATCGAACGCGCAAGGGGCGCCGCCTCCGGGCTTCACCCAGGCCCCGCCCCCTCCGCAGCTCGACGCGCTCACGCTCGTCCCCCTCGGCCTGACCGCGCTGGCCCAGCAGGCCTCCTGGCACACGGACTTCACCTTTGACCGTTCCATGCTCTCGCTCGCCGGCAATCTCAGCGGTGTTGACGATCAGACGCGGCAGACCATCGCCCGGCTCAACGGTGTCGCCGTCCACCTGTACCGCTTCCCCGCTTCCGGCGGCTACGATCCCGCGGCGATTGATGCCCTGCGCGCGCAGTACAATTCGCTCGGCTGGAAACACGTCGTGACCGCGAACAAGTTCCCCGACGCCCAGGGCTCCGGTCAGCCTGGCGGCCAGGGTGCGCCCGGTCCGCTCATCCCCAGCGGCCCCGGCCGCACCGACGTCTGGCTACAGAGCCGCGGGGTCAACTTCGCCGGCGCAGCTATCCTGCTCGCCGGGCCCACCAACGTGAACCTCATTACAGTGTCGGGAGACATCCAGACCTTGGATCTGCTCCACCTGCGAGGGCATTTCGGCATCCCACGGTTCCCGGATGACGCGCTGAACCACTAACGGCAAAACCGCCTGCGCGGCCGGCGGTTTCTTCGGGACGGGTTCTTGTAAAGAACTCCCCTCGAAGTTAGCGTAGCCGCTCGCCGGTTCATCAAAGGCGCTGTAGGCGGTCTCAGTCTTTACTCCATCCCCAGCTTCCGCCAGATCGCATCCACCCGCGCCCGAGTCCCCGCATCCATCTCGATCATCGGCGGCCAGGTCCGGTTGAATCCCTCCGCCGGCCACTTCCGCGTTGCATCGATCCCCATCTTCGACCCGAAATTCGGCAAGCGCGACGCATGGTCCAGCGAGTCGACCGGCCCTAAAGTGAACTGAATATCCCGCTCCGGATCGATGTTGTTCGCGGTCCGCAGCACCACCTCGCTCAAATCCTGCACATCGCAATCCTCATCGACCACCACAATGCACTTGGTGAACATGGCCTGCCCCAGCGCCCAAATCCCGTTCATCACCTTGCGCGCATGCCCGGCGTAGCTCTTGCGAATCGAGACCACCATCAGGTTGTGGAACACGCCCTCGACCGGCAGGTTGATGTCCACGATCTCCGGCAGCGTGAGCTTCATCAGCGGCAGAAAGATGCGCTCCACCGCCTTGCCCATCCAGGCGTCTTCCATCGGAGGCTTGCCTACGATCGTCGCCGCATAGATCGGGTTCTTGCGGTGCGTGATCGCGGTGATGTGGAACACCGGGTACTCGTCCTCCATGGTGTAAAAGCCGGTATGGTCGCCAAACGGGCCTTCCGTCCGCAGCTCGTCCAGCTTAACGAATCCTTCGAGGATGATCTCCGCATGCGCGGGCACTTGGAGGTCGACCGTCTCGCACTGCACCAGTTCCAGCGGTTTCTGCCTGAGAAAGCCGGCGATGACGTACTCCTCCACCTCGGGCGGTGCCGGCACGATCGCCGAGAATGTCGTCGCCGGGTCGGTCCCAATCGCCACCGCGACCTCCAGCCGGTCCTCGACAACCTTTGTGTACGTCGCCCCTGCACCCGGTCGAAAGTTAGCCGTCCCGCCTGCCGTCTCGGCCATGCGCGCCACTCGCTCAGCCGCGCTTCCCGCCTGCGTTCGCAGCCGGTCTCGCAGTTGCTCGGCCGCGTTCTTCTGCCGCTGCCAGTGCATACCCGTGGTCTGCCCTTCGTAGACCTGCATCCGGTACATGCCCATGTTGCGCTTGCCCGTCTTCCCGTCGCGCGTCACCACCAGGGGCAGCGTGATATACCGGCCGCCGTCCATGGGCCAGCACTGCAGCACAGGAAACTCCAGTACGTCGATCGGGTCGCCGCGCTCACCGATGTGCACTACTTCCTTGCACGCCGCATGCTTCCCCGCAATCGTTTTCGGAAAGAACTTGCCCACACCGGCCAGGACCGGCAGCAGCTTCAGCTTCCCTATCAAGCCTTCCGGCGACTTCATCTCGAGCAGCGCGCGAATCCTACCCGCGATCTCATCGAGCGAGTCCACATCGAGCGCCAGCTTCATCCGTGCTTCCGACCCGAACTGGTTCATCAGGACGCGCGCGCCCGGGTAGCCCTTCACCTTTTCAAACAGCAGCGCCGGACCGCCCGCCACGCCCCCGCGCTTGCCGACCTTTGAAGCGCGATCCGTGATCTCCGCGATCTCGAGTATCGGATCAACCTCTTCGCGAACCCGCTTCAGCTCGCCGGCGCGGTCCATCGCCTTGATCCACTCCCGCAAGTCC
>CAXTSA010000039.1:0-13870 GCA_964246755.1 uncultured Acidobacteriaceae bacterium | reverse complement strand
CCCCCGCATTCTCCGCCGCCCAACCCACCGCCTGGCGGCCGTCTTCGAGCCCCGCGGGATACGGCGCTTCGGGAGCGAGCCGGTAATCGACCGAAACCATGCTCACCCCCGCCAGTGGCGCCAGCAAACGGCAAAATGGGTCATGCGTTTCAATCGAGCCGGCTACCCATCCGCCTCCGTGCAGGTACACCAGCACCGGCAGTGGTTTGCGGGCCGGCGGGGGCGGCACATAGACGCGAACACGCAGCCCTGTTTCGCCGCCCGTCGTGATCCAGTGGTCTTCGGTCTCCACCCCGTTCCCCAGCCCCGCGATTTCGCGGCTTTCCAGCTGCCGCACCATGCGCGAGCGGGCGTCCGAGGGCGAGCGAACGGGACCGGCCGAGACGGCGGCCTGCTCATCGAGGTAGCGGCGCAAAGCGGGGTCGAGCGGCTGCGATTCTGTCATATTCCCTTTGATTCCAAATCCGCCGCCAGGCGCTCCCCGCGCAGCTTCGCGCCCTTTCGCTCCGCCTCCAGCCACCCTCCAGGCGTGTGCGCATCGTGGGTAAACAGCACCAGCCACTCCTCGGAGACCGCCCGGGCGTAGAACCGCTTCTTCTCCTCAATGGTTCGCAGCGGGTCAAGATCGAAGCCCAGCCCCCAGGTCAACGGCAGGTGCGCCGCGGTGGGCACCAGGTCCGAGGGGTAGCAGGCGCGCCTGCCGGAAGCGCTGTCGCGGATGTGCACGGCCATCATCTGGCGGGTATGCCCGGGGAACAGCTCCACCGCGATCCCCGGCGCGATCTCCCGCTCTTCCCCCTCGGGCAGGTCGAGCGCCTCCATCTGCCCCGAGCGAAGCAGCGGCTCATAATTGTCCCCCACGTAGGAGATCCCGTCGCGCTCATGCTGCGCACGGCCATGCGCAATCTCGCCCGCATGGGCAAAGTAGCGCGCATTCGCAAACGTCGCCGTTACCCCCTCCCCGCCGGCAGCGAACCGGGTGTTCCAGCCGCAATGGTCCCAGTGCAGGTGCGTGTTGATGACCGTGTCCACTGACTCGAGCGGGATCCCCGCGGCCGCGAATGCCTCCGGCAAACGCGCCTCCACGCTGTAAATCGCCGCGAGCTTCGGCGGCAGCTTTTCGCCGAATCCGGTCTCGATCACCACCGTCCGGCGCGCTGCCCCCGTCCCGGTAAGCACAACAACGGTATTCAGTCCAAGGGTCAAGCGGTTTCGCTCATCGGCCGGCGCCACCCGGCTCCACAGCGCCTTGGGCACCACACCGAACATCGCGCCTCCATCGAAGCGGCAATTGCCGTCCGACAGCACCAGCAGCTCCGTCTCCGGCCCAAGCCGGTAACGCGTGCGGATCAGCCCCGCGTCTTCGTCAGCATGGTCCAAACGATCGACCATCACGCCGTCCTCCTTCCCCTCCCGCAACAAGCGCCTCCTGTTACAAACCCGAGAACTTCCGACCGCAGACATTCGTCAGTCCGTACCCGCAGGACCGCCCGCCGGACCGCTCCCCGGGTCGGTCACCGGCTTCAGGTACCGCTCCCAGTGCGCCAGAATCCGCTCAAACAGCTGCGTGCGGGCCTCCTTCCCTGCAATCGAATGCGTCTTGCGCGGGTATATCTGCAAGTCATACGGCAGGTCGTTGTCGATCAATTTCTGCACGAACTGCACCGTGTTCGCGATATGCACATTGTCATCGCCCGTGCCGTGGACCAGCAGCAGGTGCCCGTGCAGGTGGGCAGCCGCGGGCTGTACGGCCGCCGCGTCATACACGGCTGTCTCCGCCCGCTCGCCGGCCTTGGCCACCGGCAACCCCAGGTAGCGCTCGGTATAGATTGAGTCGTAGTTGCGGAAGTCCGTCACCGGCGCCACAGACACCCCGGCGCGGAACCGGTCGGAGTGGGTCAGCGCATTCAGCGTAAACGTCCCGCCCCAGCTCCAGCCCCACCAGCCCAGGCGCTTCGCATCCAGCTGCGGGTATTTCGCCAAGACCTGGTCAATCGCCGCGAGTTGGTCGGCGAGCTGCACCTTCCCAAAGTCGTGATACGCCGCCTGTTCGAACTCCCGGCCTCGATTGCCCATCCCGCGGTTATCGACGTGCAACACTGCAAACCCATGCTCGGCAAGCAGCTGGTCGAAGAAAAAGCTTTGCGCCCCCCAGCTCCTGGTCACCGTTGCGGTGCCGGGCCCTCCATAGGGGTTCGTGATCAGCGGCACGCTCGCCGCCTCGGTCTGCCCCTCCGGCAGCAGCAGCGTGGCATACACCGTCGTCTTGCCGTCCGCGGCCTTCAGCGTCAGGACCTCCGGCGTGTGCACCGAGCGCCCGGCCGGCACCGTGCCCTTCCACACCGGAGTGCAGCCAGGCGAAGCCCCGTCCCCCATCGAGCAGATGTCCAGCACCGGCGGCGTCCCGAGGTCGGAATGCGTATCGGTAAAAGAGCCGTGGCCGTTCGCGAACGCCACCTTGTGGACGCCCTCAGCCTCCGTCACCTTCCGCTTGCCTGACCCATCGAGCCCCACGGCCCACACCTGCGCCTGCAACGGGTCGCCCTCATTGCTCATGTAGTACACCGTGGCGCTCTTTCCAGCAGGCACAACCGAAACAATGTCCGCGACCTCGTACGGACCGTCCTCCAGCTGGCCGGCCAGCTTGAGCCCCTTCGCGGGCGCCTCGGTCGAATACCTGTAACGATCAATGTGCGTGTGCCCCGTGCGCCAGGAGCGCAGCAGCATCTCGCCCGGCACGGAGAAATCCACGTCATAGTTCTCGTCGAAAAACTTGGGGTCCGTCAGCGCCAGCGCGCGCGTCGCTTTCCCTGTCTGGGCGTCGGCGAACCAGATGTCCAGGTGCCGGTGATCGCGCCGCAGGGTTTCAATCCACACCGTGTGAGCATCGAGCCAGCCCGACCGCGGAATGTAGTCCTGGTTGGCTCGCACCTCCGGCAGGCTGATCCATCGGGTCGCCCCGCCGGTCGCCGCCACCACCCCCACGCGGACCGCCGGGTTCGCATCTCCGGCCTGCGGGTACTTCTGTTCGTCCACCGCAGCGTGGGTCGGGATCCAGTCCGCCAGCGGGTACGTCGGGACCTCGGTCTCATCCATCTGCACATACGCGATGTGCGTCGAGTCGGGCGACCAGGAGTAGTTGGTGCGCACCTTCAGCTCTTCCAGGTACACCCAGTCCACCTCCCCGTTCAGCAGGTTCGGGTCGGCGGTCGCCGTCAGCGGTACGGGCGCGGTCTCGCCGCTTCCCAGCCGCAGGGCGTACAGGTTGTGGTCGTGCAGGTAGGAGATCGTCTTGCCGTCAGGAGAAAACTTCGCGTCGTCCCCCGAGCCCTGGCCCGTGTCGCCAATCTTCCGCACCTGCCCGCTCCTCAGCGAATCCAGCCACAAAGTGCCGTCCTCATCGAACAGCACCTCCGACCCGTCGGGTGACCAAAAATATCCCTTCTGCTGGTAGCGGCTGCGGTGGTCCTTGTCTTTCTCATTCACCGCGCGCGCGGCAACCCCGGTGAGCTTGCACCCGGGCGTCAGCACGGTTCGCTCTCCGGTTTTCGCGTCGATCGCCCCAAATGTACCGTCCGGCGCGCGGTAACTCAGGCGCGCGCCGTCCGGGGACCACTCCGTCTCAGCCGGCGAGGCGGCCGTGGCGGCAGGGTAGTAGATGTCATGGACCTTCCACTTCTGCGGAGACGGAGTCTCCTGCGCAAGCGCAGCGTACGGAACAGGCAGCATCAGGGGAAAGAAGAGCAGGGCACGGCGGAGAGTATGCAATCGAACTCCGAACTAGGAATGAGATGTTGTGAGCAACAGTGTACCCATTGCCCCCTCACCAACCAGCCACGTTTCGGACTCCATGCCGGTTTGTTCCTCGTCCCCGCCGCCAGCGGTGCCGTTTCTCCGCAGTCAAAGGATCTGCATTTCCTCGACGGCGAAGCAAGACACCACCTCCCCGCCTGCGAGCTCTGACCAATAGAAAAAGGCCCCGCGTCTCCTTGATCGAGACGGGGGCCTGAACAATCACGTACAGCGTGCTTACAGAGTAGCGCTCGACCCATTCAAACGCGGAGCGTGAACCACAGGCTGCGACGACTGCTTCAGCCCTAGCCCACCTCCCGCATTCGCTGAGACCCCGGTCGCCGTGCGAGCCATATTCATGGGGCGTAGGGTATTTTGCGCGTGCTGCGCCTGCTGCTGGTGCATCGTCACAATGATCACCTGCGCGGCCGTCTTACCGCTGCAGCGATACGAATGTGGAGTACTCGCATCGAAGTAAACCCCATCGCCTGCCTCGGCGATGTGCGTCTTGTCCGCGTGGTGGATCTCAAGCTCACCCTCCAGCACATACAGAAACTCGAAGCCCGGATGCACGTGCGGCCTCACTTCGCTCGGCTTGCGCAGCGGCAGAAACTCGGCAAAGTAAGGGTCCAGCTGCCGGTCCGGAACCATGTACCCCAGGCTCTCGAAGTAATACGTCGGGTCATCCACCCCGCTCTGCGGCAAGCGGGTACGTTCCTTTTTCCTGTGAACACGGAACACAGGCTGCGGCTCGGTCTCAAAGAAGTAGTTCAGATCCTTGCCAAATACAATCGCGACCCGAGCCAGGTTGCGCAATGTCGGTACCACGCGCCCCGTTTCCAGCTGCGAGAGAAAACTGGCGGACAGGCCGGTCTGCTTCCCAAGCTCCACCAGACCCATGGACTTCTTCAGGCGGAGCCGTTTGATACGCTCCCCGATATGCTTCTCCGCGATAAACGCCTCGGCGCTCGCCTGGTCGATGGAGCCGGGAACGGAGACAGTGCCCTTCTCCTCGCCCGCCATAGCCGCGGCGGGGGAGAGTTCCTGTTCGGGTGATTCGGGGATGGTTTTCCTCTCGCTCATGATGAAAGGTCCTCCTGGGACCGGGGTTCGCTTATGGGGATACGAAGTGATAGATGCGGGGACGGGAGAGAGAGATGGAGTATATTTCTTTGTTTCCCTTTTTCTTCGCCCTATTTATCACCTTCTCACCCCCTCTTTCGGCCGACCGTCTCTGCCCGCTTCAAAGCGTCTAACGCAAACAGGGGTCGCCCGCACACCCCAAATTTGCGCGCAAATCAATGAGATTGCACTCTCCCTCCATAGCGATCGGCATCTCAAAACCCTGTGAATGCGTCCGAGTTTGCACGCCGAAAGCTTATCCGGCGTAGCGATATGCCCAACGCCCCACTCTCCTGCAGTTCCCCAAATACCTCCCTCGCCGTTTCCCAAGGACTCTGTTCATGACTCAGCCCGACAAACCTGTGCACTCCAGCAGCGCGGAACACGGACAGAAGAAGCCGTTGCGCCTGCTTATTACCGGCGCGAACGGTATGATCGGCCACGCGCTGCTCGCCGCCTCTCGCGCGCGCGGCATAGACGCAGTCCCCGTCCAGCGCCCCGTGCGTGAAACTCGCGGCGTCTCTGCAGCGCCGGCCAGCCCGGAAACCATTCTCTGGGAGCCCGAGGCGGCCCAGCCCTTTGCCGACCTCGAACGCCTCGAAGGTTTCAACGCCGTCGTCCACCTGGCCGGCGCGAACATCTCCGGCCACCGCTGGACGCCGGAGTACAAGAAAACCATTCTGAACAGCCGGACCTCGACCACGGGAGCACTCGCCTTGACGCTGGCGCGCCTGCGCGAGCCTCCAAAGCTGCTGATCTCGGCCTCCGCGACCGGCATCTACGGCTCTCGAGGCGACGAGGTGCTCACGGAAGACTCCTCGACCGGCTCCGGCTTTCTCGCCGATGTCTGCCGGCAGTGGGAAAATGCCGCGGCGCCCGCCGTCTCTGCCGGAATGCGCGTGGTGCACCCTCGCTTCGGCGTGGTGCTCACGCCCTTTGGAGGCGCGCTCAAGCAGATGCTTCCCTTGTTCCGTGCCGGCCTCGGCGCCCGGCTCGGCAGCGGGCAGCAGTGGACCAGCTGGATCACCCTCGATGACCTGCTGCAGGCGATCTTTCACATCCTCGATCACGAGCAGCTGCAGGGGCCAGTCAACGTGGTCGCGCCCAACCCGGTGCGCAACGCGGACTTCATCAAAGCCCTCGGCCACGCCTTGAAGCGTCCGGCATTTCTGCCCGCGCCTGCCTTCGCGCTGCGAGCCGCCTTCGGGCAGATGGCCGACGAAGCCCTGCTCGCAAGCTGCCGGGCAGTGCCGGCCAGCCTCCAGTCGAGCGATTTCACCTTCGGTCACGGCACCATCGAGGAAGCACTCGGGGGCATGCTCGCCAAACCCCACACCGCCTAGCGCGCGTATGGCAGCCTGCGCGCAAGCGCTCTGCTAGGCTTCTCTTGCGATGTCGCAACCGAAATCCTGGGCTTCGGCCCTGCTCCGCCTCTCTGTGTGGTTGGGCCCGTTCTGCCTGTGCGGCTGCGGCAACCCGGGCTCGCCGCTGCCTCCCTCCCTCATGCTGCCTCAGCCGGTCTCCGACCTTCGCGCCGCACGCACCGGGGACGCCGTCACGCTCGACTGGACTATGCCGCGCCGCACGATCGACAGAATCCCGCTCCAGGGCGATCAGCGCGCCGTCATCTGCCGCTCTGTCGAGGGGGGTCCATGCGAACCGCATGGCGTTCTGCTGCTCGAAGCAGGCAAGCCCGCCCAGTTCCAGGACTTCCTGCCGCCGGAGCTGCGGAGCGGCAGCACGAGGCTGTTGCGTTACGAGGTGCACCTCCCCAACCACCGGCGCCGGGATGCAGGCGTGTCCAACCCGGCCTTCGAAGCCTCCGGCCCCGCGCCTCCCCCGATCCGTTCCGTGAGCGCCGAAGCGACCCCGCGCGGCATCCTCGTGCACTGGACGGCTCCTCTCTCCACAGCGGCCCCGGCGCTCCCCCCTGGAACGCGGCTGCTGGTGCGCATCGAGCGGAACCGCGTCCCACAGGCCAGCGAGCGCCCGACAGCGGCCAGGGACCGGGAGCAGCCGATCCAACAGGTGCTCGAGGCACCTCAGCACTCCCCGGCCCCAGGCGCGCAGTCCTGGTCCCCGGACCACACGCTCGATGCTGACGCCCAGCTCAACCGGAGCTACCGCTACACCGCGCAGCTTGTCGCCCAGCTCGCCGTCGAAGGCCACGCGCTCGAAATGCGCGGGGCGGAAGCGCAGACCGCCGTCATCGACGCGAAGGACCTGTTCCCTCCAGCCGCCCCGGGCAACCTTGCCGCGGTCGCGAACGCGGATAGCGGCACCATCGACCTCTCCTGGGCCCCGAGCACCGAGCTGGACGCATCCGGCTACTTCCTCTACCGGCGAGTTGCCGGCGGGGAGACCACTCCGGAGCGGGTCAGCGGCAACAACCCGGTCAAGACCCCGAACTGGACCGACAAAACGGCGAAGCCCGGCGTGCGCTACGCCTACTCCGTCTCCGCCGTCGATTCCAGCGGAAATGAGAGTGCGCGGTCGGCCGAAGCGGCGGAAGCATTGCACTGATGGCGGAAGCACTGCCCTGATCTGGATAGCCGCTACTTGTATGGAATATCGGGAGGCGGCGGCAGATTTCGATCCTTCAGCCACTCCATCGTGATCGTTTGCTTCCGCTTCTGCGGCGGCATATCGTCCAGGTCGGGCATAAAGATCTGCAAGCCCGCCTGCGGTGTCATGCGGGTAATCCCGTTGACAAGCTGGGCCTGATACTTGCTCAGGTCCAGGTCGAACCATGGGTCCTTCGACGCATCGACCATGATGAGGTCGACATGATGCATGGTCAGCTTGCCAAAATCGAGCGTGCCGTCGGAGAGCTGGAGGAAGTTGTGCCACTGCTGCTCGCGCGTCGGATCGCTCTTCGCGCCTCCATAAATGGCCTCGATCGCGGTGCCCTGCTTGTCGGTGACCAGCCGGACCCCGGTGAGCGCCCCGCGAATATGCGGCGCCGGCAGCAGCACCTGCGTATCAAAAACAACGTCGTTGCCCGCGATCTGCACACCCGGCGTGCCGGAGCGAACCAGGTCCGCAAGCGTGATATGCAGCTTGCCGAGCAGCCCTTTGAGCGGGATTTTGAGCAGGCCGAGGTGCTCGACATGGAAGTGGACGCGGTTGTCCGGCGTAACGGACAGGCCGCCGGCAAGCTCGACCGGCAGCGGAATTAACTTGTGCGCTGTCCCGTGAAGCTCAATGCCGCCATTGGTGGCTGTGAGCGTGACATGGGTCAAAGGCGTGTTCGGGACATTGCCGGCGTTTAGAAACCGCGCCAGGTCCTCGAGCCTGACGTGGATGACGCCTTTCGTGATGTCGAGCAGAAAGGAGTCGACGTCGTCGAAGGAGGGGTTGCGCGCAGGCTCGGTACGCAGCATCTGCCCGCGCAGCCACAGTATGTAGATACGAAAGCTTGGACCCTTGTGTAGCAGCAGGTTATGGGCATACACAGCGGTCGGCGCCGCGGAGGCGGACTGCTGCGCCCCTGCATTCCCGGCCCCCGATTTTCCGGCTTCGGCTCTTCCGGCTCCTGTCGCCCCGGCCGTTGCTCCGACGCTATGGGTGGCCGCGCCGGCGGGCGCCTGGGCCGGGCGCATGCGGAAGCCCAGCCACCATGAGATGGCCGCAATAGCCAGGGCGCAGCCGATCAACACAAGTCGCGTGCGCATGCTCCGTCCACTCTACACAGGTCACGCCCGGCCCTGTCTGTTCTCACCTGCCGCAAGCATCCGGAAACCCTGCAGCGTGGCATACTGACCGGGAGAAATCCCGCCATGCCCCCTTCGAGCCCAAAAACGCGCGCTCTCCTGTGACTTCAGCGAGTGCAGACAAGCGCCGCCGAAACGAAGGGCGCGATGACGCATCCAATACATTGACGCGCATTACCGGCCCCGGCTTTTCCCGAGTGGCGGCAGAGCGCAATCAGGAGGAACCCAATGCCCCAGAGCTTACTCGAACAGCTACGCACCATGACCACCGTCGTGGCCGATACCGGCGATATCCAGGCGATTGAAAAAGTAAAGCCGCAGGACGCGACCACCAATCCCTCGCTGATCACAACCGCCGCCGGCATGCCCGCCTACTCGCAGATCGTTGATGACGTGCTGCTCGAAGCCAAGAAGAAGCTGGGCGACAACGCCGCCGACAAGGACGTCGCGAACGAGGCGTTCAAACACCTGGCCGTGGCGTTTGGCAAGAAAATCCTCGAGATCATCCCCGGCCGTGTCTCCACCGAAGTCGACGCGCGCCTGAGCTACGACACCGAAAAAACTCTGGAGCAGGCCCACCAGATCATCCAGATGTACGAGGATTCCGGCATCTCGCGGGAGCGGATCCTGATCAAGATCGCCTCGACCTGGCCCGGCATCAAGGCAGCCGAGAAGCTTGAGACGGAAGGCATCCACTGCAACCTGACGCTGCAGTTCGGCATACACCAGGCAATCGCCTGCGCGGACGCCAAGGTAACGCTGATCTCCCCCTTCGTCGGGCGCATTCTTGACTGGTACAAGAACGACACGGGCAAGGATTACCAGGGCGCCGACGACCCCGGTGTTCAATCGGTAACCAGGATCTACAACTACTACAAGAAGTTCGGCTACAAGACCCAGGTCATGGGCGCAAGCTTCCGCAACATCGGCGAAATCCAGGAACTGGCCGGCTGCGACCTGCTCACCATCTCGCCCAAGCTGCTCGGCGAGCTGGACGAGAAGCAAGGCGAACTGCCCCGCAAGCTCGACCCTAAAAACGCCGAGTCGCAGCAGATCGAGAAGATCTCGATGGACGAGCAGACCTTCGAGAAAATGCACGCCGGCGACCGCATGGCCCACGACAAACTCAAGGAAGGCATCGAGGGCTTCTCCGAAGCACTCGAGAAGCTGGAGCAACTGCTGGCGAAGCGGCTGCAGGAGATGGGCGCAGGCGAAGAAAAGCCGGTTGGAGCACGCTAATCGCACACAGTGGCGGTCAGGAGAGCATCATCCGGGGGACGGCGAAAAGCTGCCCCCGCTTCCTCTGATCGAGCGGTGAGCGCTTACGCCAAGTGACGTGCTCTTCTCCCTCCGCAACCTCAACCGTTCCGTCCGCCATGCCGCACCCGGAGGGCGGGAGGTTGTCACCCGCAAGAGCCTGCGCTACACTTGAAGTTCGGCCTGCCTCCGTCCTTCTCGGCGTCCGCGGCGGTCCACCTACGATCGCCCGACGCAGCAGCCCGGCAATCCGATCTAATTTCTGGAGTGAAGCAATGGCGCAGGTTTGTGCAATTTGTCAAAAGGGTCCGCAATTCGGCAATAACATCTCGCACGCTCACAACGTGACCAGGCGGCGCTGGAACGTGAACCTGCGCCCAGTCAAGGCCAAAATCGGTGGCGGCGCCCGGAAGCTTCGCGTCTGCACCTCCTGCATTAAGAGCGGCAAAGTCATCAAGGCCTAGCTCCCCCGGCCTTGCCCTGCAAGCAAATGCCCCGCGGTTTGCTCCCGCGGGGCATTTCACTTTGGGAGGGACAATCTCCCGGTTCTCGCTCTGCTCTACTTCTCCTCAAAACTGAGCGATGCGGAGTTGATGCAGTATCGCAGGCCGGTCGGCCTGGGTCCGTCCGGGAAAATGTGCCCAAGATGCGCATCGCACCGTGCGCAGGTAGCCTCGACTCTGCGCATCCCGTAGCTCGTATCCTCGTGCGTTGCGACCGCCTCGGGCGAAACCGGCGTCCAGAATGACGGCCAGCCGCTGCCCGACTCGAACTTCTCCTCCGAGCGGAAAAGCGGAGCGTTACAGGCGACGCATTGATACACGCCGTCCTTGTGGTTTTGGTAGAGCGCCCCGCTGAACGCCGGCTCGGTTCCCTTTTCGCGAGTCACCCGGTACTGCTCCGGGGTGAGCAGCTCCCGCCACTCCCGGTCTGTACGCTCGATCTTCTCCCTGGTCTCTGTAGCCGCAGTGCCGATAGCTGCCATGGTTTCTACCTCTTCATTATTCGATGCAACGGAGGCGGAAAGTCGCCGCTCAGGACACCGGCGTTTCAAGCCGTGCGATTACCTCAATCTCTACCCGGGCATCACGCGGCAACCGGGCTACCTCGACGGTGGAGCGTGCCGGCGGCACAACGCCCTCCGACGCCAGAAAGCGCGCGTACACCTCGTTCATCGCGGCGAAATCGTTCATGTCCTTCAGGAACACGGTGGTTTTGACGACCTGGGCGAGGCTCGAGCCGGCCCCCAGCAGCACAGCCTCCAGATTGCGCAACACCTGCTCGGCCTCCCGTGCGACACCGCCCTCGACCAACTGCCCGTTCGACGGGTCGAAGCCAACCTGTCCGGAGGTGTAAACCAGGTCGCCAGTCACCACGGCCTGCGAGTAGGGGCCGATCGCGGCAGGTGCGTCGGGTGTGCTGATGGGCTGCTTTCGTGTGCCGTTCATTCTCCTATTCTGCCCTGCCGACTCTGTTCTGTCGCGAACCGAGGGTTGTATCCCAATCAGCATGCTGAACCCCGTACCGCTTTGTCCCAAATTGCGGATTAGCCTACAGTTCGTCATAGACAAACCCTCTTCGCGAGACGCACTTCAAACAATGACAACGGCAACACCACGGTAATACGTCGAGTGGCGGGTTTGGCAACCTAAATGCTAGGTTGCCTGGCAACAGGATTCCATTGTGTTGAGGGAGCAATCGATGCAGCTTTTCACGCGCCGGCAGGTTTCGCGGCTAAGTGGTGGGTCTTTCAAGCGGAGAACCGGGACGGCTACACTGGCTGGTACCCTGGCCGGTTCCATCATGTTTGGGTTTGCAGGCAACGCGCCCGCACTGCACGCGCAAGCGGTTTCGGTCAACGGCGGTTCCATCCAGGGCACGATCACGGATCCGGGCGGCGGCGTTCTCCCCGGCGCGGACGTCGTGATCAAGAGCACGGACACGGGAACCACGCGCAACCTCAAAACCGACTCCGCGGGCTTCTACAGCGATGGCCCGCTCAACCCCGGCGCCTATACCGTGACGGTCACCCTCAGCGGCTTCCAGACCCTTACCGTGCAGACCGTAGTGCGTACCGGCACGGCGACCAGCGGAAACTTCAAGCTGACAGTCGGGGCATCGTCTGAAAACATCCAGGTCAACGCCGGCCAGCTCCAGGTCAACACCGACCAGCCCGGCGTCTCCGACGTCATCACCCGCGAACAGATCGCGGCACTGCCGATCAACGGCCGCAACTTCCTCGACATCGCGCAACTGCAGCCCGGCGTCATCCTGCAAAGCGGCGAAACTTTCGATCCGACCAAGGCCGGCTATTCGGCGATCTCGGTCGGCGGCGTCTCCGGCCGCACCACCCGTATCCTGCTCGACGGCCAGGACATCACCGACGAAACCGTCGGCACCACGATCATGAACGTGGACGAGGGCGCGGTCGACGAGTTTCAGCTCAACCGCTCGACCCAGGACGTGTCGGGTGACGTCACCTCGACCGGACAGGTACTGGTCGCGACCCGCTCCGGCACGAACGCCTTCCACGGCGAGGCTTTCTACAATTTTCAGGATCACCGGGTAGGCTTCGCAGACACCACCGGCGGCTTCGACGCCCCGTTCCAGCGCAACCAGTTCGGCGGCTCAGTCGGCGGCCCCATCCTCAAGGACAAGCTGTTCTTCTTCGGCAACATTGAACGCATCAAGCAGGACGAGCAGGGCTCAGCGACCACCAGCCCTACATTCGCCGGCATCCAAGGGCAATATCCATTCATTCCCGCGCCGTATCGCGAGACCTACAGCACCATTCGCCTGGACTACGACGCTCCCCACGGCGTTCACCTGTTTGTACGAGGCGCCTACAACGTCAATTCGTCTGTCTCGAACTTCCAGGATCTCTACTCGCTCTACCAGTCCCGCAACAACGTCCCCGCAATCGTAGGCGGAGCGGACTTCGTGACTGGGCATTTCACCCACTCATTCCGCGGCGGCTATGAGAAGTTCCACAACCTACTCGTCGACGGCACTGGCGGCGTAAGCTCGATCTACAATCCCAGCGCACAGATCGCCGCGGCCAATCCCGGCGCTGCTCCTGTCGGGATCACGCTCTTCGACGTCGGCGATAATTTCTACGCCGGTCCAAACTACCTGGCGCCTCAGGGCACGTTCCAGTCTGACAAGCAGTTTCGGTACGACGGAACGTGGACCAAGGGAGCACACACCATTAAGTTTGGCGCCAGCGTGAATCGTCTGCTCGGCGGCGGGTTTGCGAACTTCTACGGACCGACTCTGCGCGCCAGCTTGAATGCTTCGACTTTGTTGACGCAGTGTGGTAACCCAACCGTCACGGGGCCATGCGCCGGCGATCCAGTGAACGGCTACTCGGCGTCGCTCTATGTCCTTGGGAATAACAACGGCTTCTTCACCGAACTGCCTGGTTTCAACCTGAGCGGAGGCGGACTGTCCGACTGGCGGAGCGGTGCGTATGTCGCCGACTCCTGGAAGGTTTCTCCTTCCTTTACAGCAGTTGCGGGTGTTCGCTGGAGCACCGATACGGACCGGGCAAATCAGGATGTCCCAACGCCACTTTGCTCGAGTCTCGATCCCACCTTGCAGTTTCCGGGTTGCACAGGGAACACCCCGTTATTCGACCAGTTTCAGGCAGGCCTGGGCAGGAACACTCACCAGCCCTATGGAAATTTTGGTCCTCAAGCTGGATTTGTCTTCAGCCCGGGAGACCACAAGACGGCTTTCCGCGGCGGCGTTGGAATCTTCTATGAAAGCGACATCTTTAACAACACCTCAAATGCGCGCAGCGAGGTTGTAAACGCGAACGGCAACTATTTCAACGATACAACTGTTTGTGGCGGAACCAACCAAATCACTATTCCTGGCGGCGGCACAATCAGCTCTGTAGGTGGGGTTCCGATCTCCACCATCTGCGCCGAGCCAATTTCCCAATCAGCGCCGCAAATCAACCAGCTTAAGGCTCAATATGTAGC
>CAXTSA010000038.1:7595-13960 GCA_964246755.1 uncultured Acidobacteriaceae bacterium | reverse complement strand
CCTTTGCGCTCTTCCCCTGCTGCCCGTGGATCCCCGACCCGCTCTGCAATCCATCGGCGGTTGCACCTTGCCGGGTTGGCGCAGCTATGACCTGCGAGGGGGCTTGGACACTCTTCGATTTTGAGGTTGGACTCTGACTCGCGACCACGGCGACGTCTTTTGCCGCTTTCGGCTGAAGACCGGGCTCCCACGGCTTCGCGGGCGCGGGAGCGGCCTGAGGCGTGATCGCCTGCTGGCCGGCTGCGGGGTCGCCCGCGAGCTGCGCGGGATGCGGTGGGTGTGCGGCAACGGGCTTGCTGCCGGGTTCGAATGCCGGAACAGTTTGCGTTCCCGTTAACGGAGCCGCGTGCGTCGCAGCGGGTATCGCTGCCACGTTCGCACGGGTGCTGCCCTGCTCCGGCATCGTGTTTTGTCGCGTTTCGCCCGGGGCTGAAGCCGGAAGCACCTGCGCCGGATCCGCACCGGGCGCACCGGCACCAGCCACGCTGGCGTTTTCGCCCGTGTTGGCGAGCAGCCCAGGCTGTTCCGTCGAAGGTCCGGCTTTGGCCGAAGCAGTATTTGCCTGGAGAGTGTCTCGTGACGCAACGCCTTGATCCGCTGAGACGCCGACCGCGCTTCCTGGCAGCGAGGGGAGCGTCACTGGGGTGAGAGGAGCATTCGCAAGAAGCGCGAGCGAAGCGTCTGGAAGCAGATTCGGTACCGAAGGGTCGCCCGAACCCTGCTCGGGGTTGGTTTTGTTCCCCTGCTCGGGTTCCTTCTTTTTCTCGGTCCTGTTTCCCCCGGTAGCAGGCGTCTGCGCTTTGCCGGGATTGGAGTTGCCCGCGGCCTTCAGACCCGGCTCGGGCACTGGCGCAGCCTCGGTTTTAGCCGCCTGCAAGGAGCTGTCGAGAGTGGTTTGGAAGCCAGGTTCGGGCGCGCTTGGCTTCCCTCCGGACGCGGCGGAGGGCAGAGGGGACGAAAGGCTTGCGGTCGATGGCGAAACCATGTTCACGCACGTTGCTAGTGCAAGTGACCGGCCAAATGTCTCCCCAGTCGGATTTTACCTAGGGTTAACCGCAAGTACTTTATCTTGAATAGTTTATGTCTCGATCGGCCGTCGGCGAGCCCAAAAAAACCCTGGCAACCCCTAGCTCACTAGGCAAGCCTTGCCGGGCAGCGATCCGGCAATGTTTGCCTACTTCTCATCCGGGCGTTTTCCATGAGAAAACCTTGCAAGAAATGCCTCATCCGCCGCCTGTTGCTCCCGCTTGTTTTCGGCAAGGAGCCGAGCGGCCTCGGCGTGATCCCGCAGCGAACGCAGGACCTCGCGACGGCGATATGCCTCCTCGTAGCGAACGACCTGCTGGACCCGGAGTGCTTCAAAGCTCGCGAGCTGGGTGCGCAGCAACACGCCCCGCGAGCGAAGCTCTCCCGCGGTGGCGTAGGAGGCATGGAGGTGCATGGCCGGAAGCGCGCTGCCCGCAAATGCTTCCTGGCGCACCCGGGAGGTCTCGAGCAGCTCCGCTTCCGTTCTTCTGAGGGCCTGGCGCAGGCTCTCGATTTCACTCAGGATGCGGGCGAGCGTCCGCTCTTCTCCCTCGACGGCGAGCTCTCGGACACGAAGTACCGCGGCGAGTGAAAATCGAGGCGCCACCCGGTCAGCTCGGCAGGGCCCGGAGGCGCTCGATTGTCTCCGCTTGCGGGCATACCTCTCCCGCGCGTTGCTGCAGGAACGTGTGCAGGGAGGGGAGCACCTCGACGGCCCGGTCGAGCACGGCGTCCGAGCCTTTCTGGTAGGCGCCGATGCGCAGCAGGTCTTCCGACCGCGTGTAGCTGGCGAGGAGCTGCCGCAGCGCGCGTGCCTTCTCCAGATGTGCCGGCGAGGTGATGGCCGGCATGAGCCGGCTTAGACTATCGAGCACGGAGATGGGTGGGTAATGGTTGCGCAGGGCGAGCGCCCGGTCGAGAATGATGTGCCCGTCGAGCAAGGAGCGCACGGTGTCCGCGACCGGGTCCTGCTGGTCGTCGCCCTCCATGAGCACGGTGTAGAACGCGCTGATGCTGCCGCCCTTGAAGTTGCCGGCCCGCTCGACCAGTCGCGCGAGCAGGGTGAGCACGGAGGGCGTATACCCCTTGGCTGTCGGCGGCTCCCCGGCAGCAAGGCCGATCTCCCGTTGTGCCATGGCGAAACGCGTCAAGGAGTCAACCACCAGCAGCACGTGCTTGCCGTGCGCGGCGAAGTGTTCCGCGATGGCGGTCGCGCTCATAGCGGCGCGCAGGCGCAGGAGCGGGGACTGGTCGGAGGTCGAGACGACGACCACGGAACGGCTGCGGCCCCGCTCCCCAAGCACTTCCAGGAACTCGCCTACCTCGCGGCCACGTTCGCCGACCAGAGCCATGACGGTGAGATCGGCTTCCGTGCCCTGGGCCATCATGCCCAGCAGCGTGCTTTTGCCGACGCCGGAGCCGCCGAAGATGCCGAGTCTCTGCCCGCGACCGCAGGGTACGAACGCGTCCAGAACGCGGACGCCACAGCCCAGGGGCTCGCGAATCGGCACGCGGTCGAGCGGCAGGGGGGCCGAATCGTCGACCGGGACAGTGCGCTCCGCGCGGTACTCGGGGCCGCCGTCGAGCGGGGCGCCGGTCGCGTCGATGACGCGGCCCAGCATTTCGGCGCCGACCCGGATAGATGGGTGCGCGCCGCGCGCGATGACGCGATCGCCGAACCGAATGCCCTGCGGGCGCTCGAGCGTCATCGACAGCATGGTCGAGCCGCGAAAGCCGACGATCTCGCCGGGGTAGCAGCGGTCGTCCGCTCCCCGCACTTCGCAGGCCTCGCCGACCGAACAGAAGGGGCCTTCGGACTCGATCAGGTTGCCCGTGACCTGGAGCACGCGGCCGGTCCAACGCAGGGTACTGGCCTGCGTGAGTTTGTCGAAGTACGAGGCGAGCGGCATCCCCTATCCCTTCGGGGTCTGCGCCAGGATGTCGAAAAAGCCCTGCTCTACCTCTTTAAGCTGCGCGGCGAGCGAGAAATTGGCCGAGCCTAGCTCTGTTTCAAGCACGCAATCGCCGAGTTCAAGCTCCGGGTCCTCGACCACGGTCACAGAGGCCCACTGCGGCGCAGACTGGAAGTGCGCGCGCCAGCGGACGGCGCTCCCCGGGTGCACGCGAACACTGACGGCGGTGTTCTCCTTGAGCTGGTTGACGGCGATCTGCACGAGCGCGCCGACGAGCATCGGATCGACCTGCGCTTCGCGGTGCAGAATCTTGGCCGCGATCGAGAGCGCGAGCCGCACCACTTCTGTTTCCACCCGGGCAAAGTACCCCTTGCGCTCCCGTTCAAATGCGTCCAGCGCTGAGCTGATCCGGTTTGCTTCGCGCTCCGACTGTGCCCGGAACTCCGCCCGCAGACGAGCTTCCGTCGCCGCCGTGGCGTCATTGCGAACCTCGGCCAGCAGTGCCTGCAGCTCGGCGTCCGTCATCTCGACTTCCGCTTTTTGGCGCGGTTCCGTCTCCGGCGCGGGCGGCTTGATGCGCGGCAGCGACGGGATCGACGGCATCTCCCGGTACTGGAACGAGGTTACGGGCGCTATCGGCATGCGCGGCAGGCCACGGTTAAACGACGTACTCATCGGCTCCCTCACTCTTCAACACGATTTTTCCTTCCGTTTCGAGCGTGCGTGCCAGGGCGACCACGTCGAGCTGCGCCTTGGCCACATCACGCGAGCGCACCGGGCCCAGTGACTCCGCGTCTTCCTTCATCATCTCGATCGCGCGCGAGCTCATAGTCTGGAAGAAGTGGTTCCGCAGCTCCTCGCTCGCGCCTTTGAGCGCAAGCGTCAATACCTTCTTATCGACCGCTGCCGTGACTTCACGAATCTGCAGCTCCGGCACGTTGAGGAAATCCTCAAACGTGAACATCAGGTCGCGGATCGAAGCGGCGAGCTTGGCCTCTTCTTTCTCGATCGATTCCAGGATTTCGCGTGAAGTCGTCGCGTCGATGTTGTTCATCAGATCGGCCACGCTCTGGAAGCCGGAGTAGGTATGCTTGGTCTGCTCGCCGACCGAGCGAAGGCGGCGGTTGAGCACGAGGGAAACCTTCTCTGCCATCTCGGGCGAAAACTGCCGCAACTGTGCCAGGCGCTTGACCGACTCAGCACGTACCGGCGGCGGCAGATGCATCAGCAGCGCCGAGGCCTGCTTCGCGTCGAGGTGCCCGAGGATCAGCGCGACGGTCTGCGGATGCTCGCCTTCGAGAAAGCGCGCAAGCTGCTTCGCGTCGATCCGCTGCAGGGATTCGACCCGCGTCGCGCTGAGCTCGCTTGCGCGCACGAGTCTCTGCACCATCTCGCGAGCGCCGTTCTCGCCGAACGCTTTGACCAGCATGCGCTGCGCCGCGTCCTGGCCGCCCCGCGCGATGTACTCTTGCGCGAGGGTCAGCTGCTGGTACTCTTCCATGATTTTGTGCGAGGTCTCCCGCGGCACAGTCCCCAGGCGCGCGATCTCCTGCGTCACGCGCTGCAGGTCGTCGTCGGGCAGCGCGCGGAGGATCGTCGCTGCCGCTTCTTCGCCCAGCACCGCAAGCAGAATGGCCGCTTTGCGGACGCCTGTCAGCTGGCCGGACTGCATCAATGCACTGCTCATTGCCCGTCTCCATGGAGCCACGCCTGCACGGCTCGGGTGCTGTTGGTCGGTTCAGCTTTTACCATCTGTACCAGCTGCTCTTTGAGCGCGCCCGAGCGCACCGCTTCTTCGCCCGGCTGGACCGGGGCGAGCTGGGCTGCCTGGTGCAGTTCCGCAAGCAGCGGCTGCTCAGGGGCGCTCAGCGCCTTCACGCCGCTCAAGGCGCGTTTCTGCACCGGGCGCACCATCAGCAGGTAGCCCAGCAGAAAGAGCAGCAGCAGCGAGCCATACCGCACGGCAACCGCGTAGTCATTGAGCCCTTTGCGGAACCGGTCCGCCATCGAGGGCGGCGCGATATCGGCAACCAGGGGCTGGTCGAACGACATATCCTCGATCGTCAGCACGTCGCCACGCGCCGTATCGAGCCCGATCGCGGCCGAGGCCAAATCCTGCAACTGCTTCAACTCTTCGGGCGAGCGCTTCACCCGCACGTCCTGCACCTTGCCTTTGGGCAGCTGCTTGTGGATCACCGCATCGTCGACCAGCAGCGCAGCGGTAACGCGCCGGACGCGTCCCGCCGGCTCCGAAGAATGCGTGACGAGCTTGTTCACGCCGTAGGTCGAGTTTTCAGTCTTCGCGCTTTCGGCGCCGCTGTCCGGCACGTTTGGCACGTTCGGCAAGCCGCCCTTGGGCTGCGGTACATTGCTCACCGTACCCGGTACACCGCTCACCGCGGCGCCCGGCCCGGTCTCCTCGTCCGAGCGCTGCACGGTAAGCGGAACGGAAACCGCCGGATCATATTTCTCCTGGCTCTGCTCGGTTGTGCCCGGGTCGTAGTCGACGTTCACGCTTGCACGGATATGGTCGGCCCCGACCACCGGCGTCAGCGTTGCGATCAGGCGCTGCTCCAGGCGTTTTTCTGCTTCGCCATCCTCGCCGGCCTCGCCCGAGCTGCCCAGCGACGTGTTCGAATCCGCATCGATGATCGCGACGTCGGTCGGCTTCAGGCCGTCAACCGCGCCTGCGACAAGCCGCTGGATCGCGCCGATCTCCTCATGCGACAAGCTGCCGCGGCGCAGCTTCAAAGCCACCGATGCCTTCGCGCTGCGTCCGCCATCGAGGAACACGGAGTCGGTCGCCATGACCAGGTGCACTCGCGCGCTTTTGACAGCGCCCATGGTGGTGATGGTGCGCTCGAGCTCGCCTTCGAGGGCGCGCTGGTAGTTCACTTTTTCGTCGAACTCGGTCTGGCCCCAGGACACTTTGTCGAAGATCTCAAAGCCCATGCGTCCGGAGTGTGTCGGGCTGTTCGCCGCTACTTCCAGTCGCGCTGCATCCATTTTGTCCATCGGCACACTCACCTGTTTGCCGTCGGGGCTGATGCTGTTCGCGATACCCTTGGCGGTAAGCGAGGCCGAGAGCGTCTGCGCATCGGCCGGGTCAAGACCGGTCATCAGCGGCTTCATGTCCGGCGTCGCCATCAGGTGCGCGAATACCGCCAGCAGCGCGACCGTAGCGATGCCGCCGGCGATGAGGAAGCCGCGCTGCTGCCGGTCGCGCCCGGTCCAGAACTCTCGCAGTTGTCGCAGAATGTTTTGCATTAGTATCCGTTGTACGGTGCGGGAGCGTTAAAACTGCATTTTCTCGATGTCCTGGTAGGCGCTCACGATTTTGTTGCGCACCTGCATCATGAGCTGGAAGGCTACGTCGGCTTTCTCGACCGAGACCATGACCTTGCTCATGTCGCCGCTGCCGCCTGA
>CAXTSA010000038.1:0-7585 GCA_964246755.1 uncultured Acidobacteriaceae bacterium | reverse complement strand
CCTCGGACGCGGCGGCGTGCTGCATGCCGCTGACCTGGTTGAGCGCGCTTTTAAGCACGCTCGAGAAACCTGTGTCGCTGCCGGCAGTGGCGGAAACCGGTCCGAAGACCGAGGTAACTGCGCCGGCACCGCCGACGGGAGTGATGGGGATCATGCTGCTTTTCCTTTCGCGCGCGGCTCTTCAGAAACCGTGGGGCTCTTCAAAACACTCTTGCTTAGCTTTTCAAAATATCGATCGACTGCTGGATCATCTGCTTCGAAGCGGTAACCGCCGACGCATTGAGTTGGTAGGCCCGCACCGAGCCCATCAGGTCCACCATCTCAGCGACCGGGTTGATCGCCGGGTAGGCGACATAGCCGTCCTTGTTCGCATCCGGATGGCCCGGCTCGTAGCGCATGACCGGCGCGCTCGGGTCGTCGACCACCTGCGATAGCCGCACCATGCCGGCCTGGCGATCTCGAAGGTGCGGCGTGTTTGTCATCTCGGCAAACTGAAGCTGAAATGCCGAGGAATGCAGTGCAGAAAACACGACTTCCTTGCGACGGAAAGGCCCGCCGGTCGCAGTGTGCGTCGTTTCGGCATTCGCCATGTTGGTCGCGATCACTTCCGAACGCTGCCGCTCCGCTGTTAGTGCGGAACCGGAAATCTGGAGCATGTCAAACGGTCCCATTTACTGCCCTCCACCATTGATGGCGCTCAATTCTTCGTGAAACTGGTTTTTGATCAACTGCACGCCCAGGCCGTACTGCATTTGCGCCTTGGCGAGCAGCAGCCCTTCGTGGTCCAGATCGACATTGTTGCCGTCGGGCCGCTCCATCAAGCCGCGCTCATCGCGAATGGCGATGGGCAGCGACGAATCGGCCTCGCTCGCCCGCATGAGCGTCTGCTCGAAGCTCACGTCCTTGGCGTGGTAGCCCGGCGTGTCGACGTTGGCCATGTTTGCGGAAACGACCTGCTCGCGTTGGGCGGTCATTTCGAGAAAGCGTTCCATGTTGAGCGGGATCAGAGACGTGCTCATGCGTACCTCCTGGGCGGCAGCCCGTATTCGCGAATTTTGTTGCGCATCGTGCGCAGGCTGATGCCGAGCATTTCCGCGGCGTGAGTTCGATTGCCCTGGGTCAGGGCCAGGGTTCTTTCCAGGTGCAGTCGCTCCAGCTGACGTATCGGCACCGGCATTGCCGGCTCGCTGGCCGGAGCGACCCCGGACCGGTTGCCGGCCGGGCCGGCTTCGCGCACAAAGCAGGCGCGATCGATAGGCGCTCCGCCGCGGTCGGAGGCATGGAGCGAGAGAACCCGCTGCATGAAGTTTCCGAGCTCCCGGACGTTGCCCGGCCACTGCCGCGCTTCCATCATCTCGAGGAAATCCGGTGTGAGCGCGGGCACCGGCCGTTCGGCACGCGCTGCCCAGGAAGCGGCGAAAAACGCGGCCAGCAGCGGGATGTCTTCGACCCTGTCGCGGAGCGCCGGCAGAGACAGCGGAATGACATTGAGCCGGTAGTACAGGTCAGAGCGGAATGCGCCGCGGTCCACCGCCCCGGCGAGCGCGACATTGGTCGTGGCAATGACGCGAATGTCGACCTTGACGGTCCTGGCTTCGCCGAGCCGCCCGAACTCGCGTTCCTGCAGCGCCCGCAACAGCTTGGGCTGCAGGTGCAGCGGCATTTCGCCGATCTCGTCAAGCAGCAGGGTGCCCCCGTGCGCCAGTTCGAACTTGCCCGGCTTGCTCTGCGTCGCCCCGGTAAATGCGCCGCGAGCGTGTCCGAACAGTTCGCTTTCGAGCAGGTGCTCCGGAACGGCGGCGCAGTTGACGGTGACAAACGGCTCCTGCGCGCGATCGCTCGCCTCATGGATGAAGCGCGCCAGCAGTTCCTTGCCGGTGCCGCTCTCGGCCTCCACCAGAACATCGGCGTCGGTGCGGGCCGCGGCGCGGGCGCGTGCAAGCGCCTGGAGCAGGGCAGGCGACCGGCCTACAATGCCATCGCTGCCCGCCTCGAAGGCCGCCACAGGCTCTCTTTCAACGGCCACCCGCTCAGCCACCGTACGAAGCTGGCTCCAGGCAATCGGTTTCGTCAAATAGTCGCTCGCGCCGCCACGCATCGCGTCCACCGCGTCCGGCACCGTAGCGAATGCAGTCATCAGTACCACCGGCAGCGACGCCGAGGCCGCTCGCGCGGAGCGAAGCAGGTCCACACCCGAGCCGTCCGGCAGCCGGACGTCGCTGACCAGCAGGTCGAACTCCCCCTGGCGAAGCCGGTACTCCGCCTCACGCAAGCCGCTGGCGGAGGTCACCTGCCAGCCCTCGCGCGCGAAGTTCGCGGTGAGTGCCGTGCGGATGCCAGGCTCGTCGTCCACAAGGAGAACCGAGCGCGGAGGCAGACCCTGGCCCTGGGATGGTGGGGCGTAACTGAACGTGCTCATACGAGTCGAAGCTCCATCTGGAATACGGTTCCGCAGCCGGGCGTGCTGCTGACTCGCAACGCCGTGCCGTGCTGCGCGGCAATGCTCTGGCACACCGCGAGGCCGAGGCCTGAGCTTTCCCCGTTGGCGCTCCAGCCCGAGCGAAAGATCTCGCCCAAGTGCCCGGCGGCGATCCCGCATCCTGTGTCGGCGACCTGGAGCACCAAGTGTGTCGGGTAAGGCTGTACCAGAGAGATCGCGATTTCGCCGGGAGCCGGCGTGTGGCGAACCGCATTGGTGACCAGGTTGAGAAGGATCTGCTGCAGCGCGGCCTCGTTCGCCATCACGGTTCCCGCGACCTCGGCGCCTGCGAACGAGAGGCGAAGGCCGGCCTGCTCAGTGATGGGCCGCACAAACTCGGTCGCGGCGGCTACGGCAGCGGCCAGCACAAGCGGGCGAAGGGGAACGAAGCCGGCGCCGTGAAACGAAAGCACATTGTTGACCGTGCCCGCGAGGCCGCGGAGCCCGGCGCGCAGGTGGGTGAGCCACTCGACGGACCGCGCGGGCTCCTCTTCGAGCAGGCCCACGAACAATTCAAGGCTCGCTAAGGGATTTCTAATCTCATGTGCCAGTGTGGCTGCTATCTCGGCGAGCGCGAGAGCCCGGCGGCCGGCTTCGCGGTCCTGCTCTGCGCGCTTATGCGCGGAGATGTCGCTCAGGATCAGGATGGTTTGCGCGCCGTTCGGCTCCCCCGAAAGCCGGCGCGTCCGCAGCTCGATCCAGCGATTGGGGGCAGAGTGCGCCGCGTCCGCGCGGGGCGCGAAAGAGATCTCGCTTTCGCCTTCGAGCGCGCAAAAAGGGCGCAGGTCGACCGCTGTTCTCGTCGCAATCTCAGCGAGATCGGCCGGGCCCGGCTCCCCGTCCGAGAGCTCAAGCAGGCGGCTCGCCTCGGGATTCAGCCGCAGAACCTGCCCTGCGTTTCCGAGCACCAACACGCCGCACGGCATCGAGTCGACGATCTCGACCAGAGCCAGGCGCATCTGCTCGTTTTCGCGCAGGCTGGCCTCGAGCGCCGCATTGCGCTCCGCCAGTTCCGAGCCAAGCTGTGCTACTTCCTCCTGCAAGTCGCGGTACGAGCTCTCGAGCTTCGCCGAAGCCCGGATGAACTCGGAAAACGCGTCGGCGAGCAGCAGCGCCGCGTCCGTGGGGGCCGAGGGAAGCGGCATCGGCGCATCGTGCATTGGCGCGAAATGAGAACTAGGCAGCATCTGCCTATTGCTTATGCACGAAGAGGGCCAATCCTGCGCCGCGAGCGGTAATCGCGCCAGTTACGAAAGAATCGGCCTGGAAGGACCTTCGTAAGAATGAGCCTTGACAGAGCATACGCGTGTAGTAGATTGTCACACATATGTAGGAGGGAGAAGTGGCTGAACGCAAATTGTCTAAGCTCGAGTTCGAAATCATGGAGGTGCTCTGGATCCGGGGCGACTCCTCCATCCGAGATATCCAGGAAGCCTTTGCGGAAGAGCGCAGGCCTGCCTACACGACCATCCAGACCACGGTGTACAGACTTGAAGCAAAGGGTGTTGTCAGCCGGGTGAAGAAGGTAGGCAACTTTCATATCTTCGCGGCGGCAGTGTCTCGCGATTCCGCACAGCGCACACTGATCGACGATTTGCTTGCGCTTTTCGGAGGCCGCACTCAGCCGGTCATGGCCCACCTTGTGGAGTCCGGCAAGTTGACGCTGGAAGACGTAAAGCAGGCTGAAAACGCACTGCGAAAGCTTCAGGGAAAGAAAACACCGTGATGCTGACAGCCCTTAATGACGCTGTTTCCAGGGCCGCGCCGCTGATTGCTGATCACCTCTGGCAATCGAGCGTCTTTGCTGTCGCGGCCGTGGTTCTCATGCTTTCTCTCCGAAAAGCTCCGGCACGGGTGCGCTACGCCGTCTGGTTTGCCGCATCGGTGAAGTTCCTGGTTCCTTTCGCTCTTTTCATTCGCCTCGGCCAGCTTGTTGGGCCTTTTCATGCGCTAACCCCACAAACCGGCGTGTACTCCGTCGTCCAGGTAGTCAGTCAGCCTTTCGCGCAAAATCCAGCACACGCCGGCCTTGGCAACATCCACAGGCCGGAGCTGTTTTCGGTACTGCACTCTCTCGTCGCAGCTGTTTGGGTGTTGGGAGCGGCCGGAGTCCTGATGTCGTGGTGGACGCGCTGGCGCCGTGTCGCGCAAGCTAAGTCCGCCGCTGCACTTCTCTCCGACGGGCACGAAGTGGCTTTGCTGCGCAGGTTGGAGCCGATCGCCGGGGTGCGGCCTGTGGAGGTGCTGCTCTCCCAAGATGCACTTGAGCCGGGTATCTTCGGGATCGCTCGCCCGGTCCTGCTTTGGCCGGCGGGTATCTCCAAAGAGCTTGGCGATGCCCATATTAATGCAATTCTCGCGCATGAACTGTGGCATGTGCGCCGGCGTGACAATCTCACCGCCGCGCTTCGCATGGGCGTCGAGGCACTTTTCTGGTTCCACCCCCTAGTCTGCTGGCTCGGCTCGCGCCTCATCGATGAGCGGGAACGGGCTTGCGATGAAGGCGTGCTCGCACTCGGCAGTGAGCCGGAGATCTATGCCGAAAGCATTTTGAAAGCCTGCAAATTTTGTGTGGCATCTCCCCTCCCCTGTGTGGCCGGGGTCAACGGCTCAAATCTCAAGAAAAGGATCGTGCGCATCATGACTCAGCAAACTGCGGATCGACTCTCCCTAAGCCGAAAGCTTGTCCTCGCTTCCTTTGCAGCAGCGACCATTGTGGGACCGTTTGTTTTCGGGATAACAGACGCATCCCCCGCCAGGGCGCAATCGACCCGATTGGTAACGGCTCAATTGGAGGTGCATGTTTCTTCTCTCAAAGTCAGCCACTCTGAAAACCAGATGATGCTTATGCGACCTACAGCGGATGGATTTTCGATCACCAACATGACAGTCCGAGAACTGATTCAGACTGCGTATAACGTTAAGGATTACCAGCTCTCGGGAGGACCGAGTTGGATCGATGCAGATCGGTATGACATCACCTATACCCTGGGCGAGCCCCCGTCCACGCCGCTGGGGCCAATGTCACCCGAAGCACTGCAGGCGATACTCGCTCAAGACTTTCATCTCACGCTGAAAAAAGAGGCGCGGGAGATGCCAACTTATGCTTTGGTGGTCAATGGTTCGGGTCCCACGCTCACCAAGTCCGGGAATCTGCCAAAGATTCCCGGAACAGATGAGCCTGTCGTTAACATACGAGTCATGGTGAAGAACGGAGAGGGTCAGTTGTCGATGACAAATGGCTCAACTTCCGGCTTAGCCGACGTACTCTCGGCGCAAGCAGGTAGACAGGTTTTCGACAAAACCGGACTTACAGGGAGCTATGACATCATGCTCCACTGGACTACCGGAGCGGGTGCCGCCGACAGCATTTCAGCTGCCCTAACCCAGCAGCTCGGGCTAGGGCTGGAATCGGAACAGGCTCCGGTTGAGAGCTTTGTCATCGAAACTGTTGATGCTCCCGCGATCATCTGATGGAGAGCCGTGGGAAACTGCGCGTTGAAGAGAGAAAGGTGTACCTCGCCGTCATCGTGCGCGCGCTATTGGGCAGGATGGCGGCGAGCTCTGGCGTTTGCTAAGCTCACGCACGTACCTTGCTCATTGTGCATTCCAAGCATCAGGGCCGCGACAGGCGCGCCCGATGCACCGACGCTCCTATAATTGATTCTTCCATCTAATAGTGACAGGAAAGGTGCAATGGCGAGTACTGGCACCACCACGAAGCTTGCGGGATGGGGCGCGAATCTCCGGGCCAATTGCCTGCTGACTGAGCCTTCAGCGATTTCAGAAGTCGCAGCGGCGCTCGACCCCAAGGGGACAGTTGCCCGTGGCCTGGGCCGCAGCTACGGCGATTGTGCGATCAATGCGAACGGCCAGGTCATCGGCACAACGAACCTGGACCACTTTCTGGCATTCGACGAGCTCACCGGCACCTTGACCTGCGAAGGGGGAGTGAGCCTCGAGAGCATCATCGAAACCTTTGCGCGGCGCGGTTGGTTTCCAATGATCACGCCGGGAACAAAGTTAGTCACCGTCGCTGGATGCATCGCCAACGATATCCACGGTAAAGCTCACCATGCCCAAGGCTGCTTCAGCAACTGTGTCGAGTCGATGACGGTCCTGCTCGCGACCGGCGAAGTCGTCACCGCCAGCCGCAGCGAGCATGCAGACCTTTTCTGGGCGACGTTCGGCGGAATGGGCCTGCTGGGATTTATCCGAACCGCAACCATTCGGCTGCGCAAAATTGAAACTACTTACTTTCACCAGAAATCGATCCGCGCAAAGAACCTGGAAGACATGCTCGCGGCACTCGACGAACACGACCACACGTTTCCGTACTAGGTGGCCACGTTGGACGTGCTGGCAACCGGGACGCACCTGGGCCGCGGCGTCCTCACCGTGGGCGACCACGCCAGGTTGAGCGACCTGCCGCCCCGCCTTTCCGGCAACCCCCTTCGGGTTTCAGGGCCGCCCATGCTCACGATCCCGTTTGACCTCCCCGAGTTAACGTTGAACCCGCTCAGCATCCGTGTGGTAAACGCTGCCATTCAACGCATCCAGGCAAGCGCCACGCCGCTCGGCCACTACGAGGCATTCTTCTACCCGCTCGACAAGATTGCCCGGTGGAACAGAGGGTACGGGCGCCGCGGCTTTACGCAGTACCAGTTCGTCATTCCCTTCGAGAACGGCCTCGCGCAGATGCGCAGGATTCTCACCGCCATTCTCTCCTCCGGCGAGCTGCCGTTTCTCAACGTGCTGAAGCGCTTGGGAAAAGAGAGCGGCGGCATTCTTTCCTTTCCGCGCGAGGGCTATACCTTCGCGATCGATTTCCCTGTCCGCGAGAACACCCCAGCGCTTTTGCGTCGCTTGGACGCAATGGTGATCGACGCCGGCGGCCGCATTTATCTCGGCAAGGATTCCTACACCGATGCAGCGACCTTTCGCACGATGTACCCTGAGATAGACGACTGGCTCCAGACAAAAGCTAAGTACGACCCTAACCATATGTTCACATCAAATCTCGGGCGACGATTAGGTCTTGCCTAGCCGAGCTTTCGCGTTTGTGTCTACATTTCGCAAGGCAACTGTCGGCAGTGCGTAGGGCAT
>CAXTSA010000037.1:9704-13989 GCA_964246755.1 uncultured Acidobacteriaceae bacterium | reverse complement strand
GTCTAAAAGGGAAGATTCGGGGTTCATGCCACACTCCAGCGCCGCGCACGCGTGCTCGCGGAGATCCGGTGCGATGCGGAGGCGCCTAGCAGCACGTCCTCGGTACGCCGCGCGGACTCGTCCCAGCAGAAGCGGGCTGCCTGCGCAAGCGAGGGGGCGAAGGGGGCCGCGGCGGCGTTCTGCCGGGGCATATGGCGCAGAATCGCGGCGGCGATCTCGCGCACGTCGAGCGGGTCGACGTAGATCGCCGCGTCGCCGCCGACTTCCGGCAGCGAGCTGTTCGCCGAGGTAATGGGGCGAACGCCGCAGCTCATCGCCTCGAGCAGCGGCAGCCCGAACCCTTCGGCGAGCGATGGAAACAGGAACAGCGACGCCCCGGAGTAGAGCCCCGCCAGGTGCTCTTCCGGCACGTAGCCGGTGAAGTGCACCCGCGGGGGGATGGCCGCGAGCTTCTGCTTGCCGAAGACCGAGGCACTGGCCCGCGCGCCGGCCAGCACCAGCCACACATTGTCCGGCAGCGACCGCTGCGCCTTGCGCCAGGCCTCGAGGATCGTCGGCAGGTTCTTGCGCGCCTCAAGCGAGGAAAGCGAGAGCAGGTAGCGCCGCGAGGGCAGCGCGAGCGAGCAGGCCGCCCGCGCGGCTTCGATCGCGGTGGTCAGCCGCGTGGAGGCGGACGGGCCGTTTGGCACCACCGTGATCCGGTCCCCGTCGCATCCGAGTACGCGCACCATCCGGTCCTTGGTGTACTGGGAGACCGCGATCAGGTGCACGGCCCGCGCCGCAAGCCGGTGAAACATGAAGCTGTACCACCGCGCGTAGGCGCTCGAATACCACTCCGGGTGCTCGATCGGGAACAGGTCGTGAAAGGTGACGACCTGGCGGCTGTAGGTGACGGGGCCGGCTCCGCAAGGGTTCCACAGCAGGCGGCCCGAGGCGAGCCGGGGCAGGATCGCCTGCTCCCACAGGTGGCCCCCGGCGCCCCGGCCTGCTTCCTTGCCGGGGCTCAGCATGGCCGGGGCCCCGCTCAGCCGGGACGCGATCTCACGCGCGTAGCGCTGGATGCCGGTGACGCGATGCGCCAGGAAGCGCGCATTCACCGCGTAGTTCGAATGGGTGGTATCGATGTGCATGGTCTGCATCTCTGGGTTCATCTCTCGGTCGGTTTGCGTTTAGCTGGCGTTCAACACGCGGTCGTCGTACTGCCCGTATACGCCGTAGTGCTGGTAGGTGGAGCTCATCTCGCGACGGACCTTGTTGAGCACCAGGCCGAGCACGTTAACGTCCAGACGGTTCAGCGTTCCGAGCGCGGCCGCGACCGCTTCCTGGTTGGTCTGCCCGGCCTTGGCGATCAGGATCACGCCGTCGGCCGCACAGGCAATCTGGATCGGCTCGGCCAGGCCCAGCATCGGCGGCGCGTCGATGACGATCAGGTCGTAGTCCTCCGCGGCCTGCTCGAGCAACGCGGACATCTTCGTGCCGACCAGGTGCGAGGCTTTCCCGAACAGCTGGCCCGCCGTGACCACGTGGAGGTTGTCCATGCCTTCGATCCCTTGGCGCACATCGTGAATCGTGCGCCCCTCGAGGATGATCTCGGCTAGCCCGCTCGAGTTGTCGAGCGCGAAGTGGTTATGCTGCGAAGGTCGGCGCAGGTCGGCATCGATCAGCAGCGTTTTGCGCCCCTGCAGCGCGTGGGCGATGGCCATGTGCGCCGTGCAGGTGCTCTTGCCTTCCCCTGCCACCGCGCTTGTCACCAGCAGGGAGCGCAGAGGCTCGCGGCTGCGCTCAAGCAGCACGAGCGAGCGCATGGTGCGGATCGCTTCCGTGTAGGCGTCCTGCGAACGGCTCCAGTCAAGCGGTGCCTGCTTGCGGCCGGAGATCGCGCCGTCGCCGCCCTCGAGCAGCAGACGGCTGCCGGCGGGCTTCAGCTGATGCACGTCCGGCAGTACGCCCAGCACTTCGATCTGCAGCGAGCGGCGGGCCTGCTCCGGGTCGCGCACACTCTTGTCCAGCATGTCGGAGATGAGAACCGCGGCGATCGACGCGATCGTCGAAAGAAAGAAGCCGAGGGAGATGAAGATGCTCTTCTTCGGGAACACCGGCGAGCTTTGCGGACGGGCTTCGTCGGCGATGCGGATAGCGCTGTTCTGAAACCCGGAGTTGATGCCTGCTTCCTTGATCTTCTGGAATAGCTCGTTGTAGAGCGTCTTGTTGGCCTCGGCGTCGCGCTTGAGCTGGCTGTACTGGATGGAGCTCGCGTTGAGCCGGTCGGCCTGCGCCTTGGCCGCAGCCAGCGCGTCGCGCAGCATGGCTTCGTGGCTTGCGGCCTGCGAGTAATCGGTCTGGATGCGCTTGCCGATATCGGCGCGCGCCACGTTGTACTCGCGCGTGACCTCGGCCAGTTCATTGGCGCCGAGCTTGTAGTTCATGTTATTGACGCCGTAGGTGGTCTTGAGCGTCGCCATCTTCTGCTGCGCGTCCTGCAGCTGCTGCTGGAGCTTGGTGAGCTGCTCGGCCTGAGCCGAAATCTCAATGGCCGCCGTGTCGCCGGACTGCACGCCCCGGTAAGCGGTCTGCTTGCGGATGCGGTCGTTCTCGGCTTCGGTGTACTCGGTGTTCAACTGGAGCACCCGCGCGGCCAGGATGCTGGTCTGCTGCTCGGGGTCGATCACGCCGAGCTGCCGCTCGTAGGCCGCGAGCGCTTCCGAGCTCTTGCCCATGTTCGCCTTCAGGTCGTCGAGCTGCTTTTCCATGAACGTCGACATCTTCATGGAACCTTTCAGGCTCTTCTCATACACGGTGTCGATGTAGGACTGCGCCACCGCGTTCGCGACGTCGGCGGCCTGCTGCGCGTTCTTCGAGCGATACGTGATGCGCAGCAGAAGGCTGTTGCGCGGGTGCGTGACCGGCAGGTTTTTCAGTGCAACCGGGCCGTTCGGCATCGCTGCCGTGCTGCCGTGCCGGGGCGTCGTGAGCAGGTGATACTGCTCGGCGACCGGGCGCAGCACCGAGTCCGACTGAATCAGGTCCATCTCCGTGTTGAGGAACTCCTCGACGTCGCTCGTGTTCTGCGACGAGGCGTCCTGCCCCAGCACGCTCGAGGGAACCTTGTTATCGACCGTGATGCGCGCGGTCGCTTCATACACCGGCGTGACCAGGAAGCAGCCGATCGCGGTCAGCGCGGTCGCGGCCAGCACGGAGAGCGCGATCTTCCACCACGCGCGCCTCAGCAGCCACAGGTAGTGGTGCATGGGCAGCAGTTCTTCGGGCTCGGGCTGCGCGGGTGCCGCTTTGTACTGGATCAGCGGGCTCGTGTTGGCGGGCAAAATCTTTGGCTTGTTGTTGTAAACAGACGGCATCGGGACCCTCATGTGTGAACGTTCGGCTCTTCCGTGGTTGTGGCCAGTTCTCTCCCTGGCCAGGGGAAAGGGCGAAAAACGAAGCCCAGTCCCAAATCGAAGCAGTGTCGGTCGATGAAACAGTGAAGCGAGGGAAAGCTCAGCGGTAAATCAGCATCCCCGCGGCGGTGCTCGAGCCGAAGCCGGCGACCTGCGCCAGGACCTTGGCGGTCATCTTGCTCTTGTTGTTTTCCGGCACATACAGGATGTCGTCCGGCTGCAGCACCACGTCCGGCGCCTTGCGCGCCATGATCTGCGACAGCGGCACGGAGATCTCTTCGCGGGCGGTGCCCACCCCGTGCTCGCGATAGATGTAGGCGCACTTGGTCGAGTAGGCCTGCAGGCCTTCACTCATCGCCAGCGCCTTGATCACGGTTGTGTCCGAGTCGTCCTGCATGGCGAAGCTGCCGGGCTTTTTCACGTTGCCGGCCACAAAGATGCGGCCCGCCTCCGGCACCCGGACCTCTTCGTCGCCCCGCAACTTGACGTTGAGCTTCGGGTCGGCCGATTCGATCAGGCCCTTGACCGGGATCGACTGCACCGTGATGTGCATCGTGCCGTCAGGCGCCTGCTCCCGGTGCGTGACGGTGATCGTCGGCCCGACCGCCGTTGTCAGGCCGCCGGCCTTTGCGATCGCGTCGAGCAGGGTGGTGCCGCCGGTGGCCTGGAAGGTAAGCGGATGGTTCACCGCGCCCACCACGCTAACCGGCTTCGAGCGGTACTCCAGCACCGAGATGTTGACCACAGGGGCAGTCAGGACGCCTTCGGCCAGCAGCTCGGCCGCGATCTTCTTTTCCACCTCGGAGGGTTGGAGCCCGGCGACCGGGATGCGCCCTTTCAAAAGAGGCAGGGCGAGCGTGCCATCGGAGCTGACGCGAAAGGAGCGCGAC
>CAXTSA010000037.1:0-9694 GCA_964246755.1 uncultured Acidobacteriaceae bacterium | reverse complement strand
TCCCGGTGCATCAGCAGGTCGTCGGCGCCGAGTGCTTGCGAGGGTAGAACATCCGCTGCCGCGGGCGCCGCGGCGAGCGCGGGATTTGTCCCGCCTTCCGCCTCGGGTGCGGCGCCCGTCTGTGCCTGGAGCAAACCAGGGAGAAGCAGGGCAGACAAGGCAAAGAAAACAAGTGGAGCAAGCTTCTTTTGGTAAGGAACATGGGTTGCGCGGTGTTGGGGAACAAGGTGAAGCAAGCGGAACAAGGTCATGGTCGCATCCAGGCGCTTCTGCGCGTCTTGCGGCTGTGCTGTCGGGAGCCGCGAAGTGCGCAGAGCCTGACAGAGAGGTTGTTGAGCAGTCCGCCTTCGCGAGCTGCTGTGCACATTTGTCGCGTTTGTTGGCTCGGGTCTGAAGTAAGTAGGTAATTTCAACCAGGCCGCCGCGATCTGAGGGGACTCTAGCATCGGGGGTAGCCTGTGACTCAAGCAATCTTGAGTCACCTGAATTCTCGGATCGACCTAAATTAGTAACCACTCCGGTCTGCCGAAAAGGAAAATCTCTGTCAGGGAAGAAAGCGAAATTGGAAGGGAAAATGGCAGAAAGCCGCTACTGCGCAGCCGGCGTGAAAGTAGTTACTAGCCGGTACTTTGCGTCGCCTTCTTTTTTCTAGCGAGGGGGCGAGACTGGGAAAGTTTTGCACGGTTGGCGGCGATTCTCGGCAAATCTTCGCAGAGACTTTGCCCGGGATGCTGGCGTGCTCGCCCGGGTCGTGCTACCGCATGCGGTGAATGCGGTTCGGATGCATGCGCCCGAGCAGCCACTCCCAAAAAGCGAGCAGGTTGCCACGCAAGCGACCGCGACGGTCGATATAGGGCTCCGGAACGAGGCTCCAGAAAAGGTTGGAGCTGAAGTTGCGCCCGACGCTGCGCACCGTATTGCCCCACGGAAACGAACCCTTGCGGGACAGATACACCGGGTTGGCTACCTGGGAATAGCCCAGCCTGCGCCCGGAGACCCGTCCCACCTTGGCGCCCAGGTGAACGCCCAGAGCGTCGGGGAGGCACAGCAGAGAACCCCACCGGCTCAAACGCCGCGAAAAATCGATGTCCTCATACCAGGCATAGGCGGGCAGTTCTTCGTCGAACCGGACCGCGTGTTTGCGAACCGTGGCCAGGCGAAAAGCCATATTGCAGCCGTAGGTGTTGAAGGCCGGAACCGGCTCGCGCGGTACGCGTCCAGGCAGAACAGCCGCTCCAAGCGTATGCTTCGCTTCATCGATCGAGAGACCCGGCCCCTTGGCTCCATCGGCAAGGACGACGCCGGTCGAGGCCACCAGCTTTCCATCGCGCGCGAATGCCTGGTCGGTCACTGCCAGGTAATGCTCATCGAGAAAGAAATCGTCATCCATGAAGAAAACGAGGTCAGCCTCCCCCGCGGCATCGATGATTGCGTTGCGCTTCTCGCACAGGCCGCCCGAGGCTTTACGAAACCGGTACGCCGGGAACTGGTCGGGCAGATCGGCGATATCCTCGTCTCTGCTGTAAAGGATGTGCACCTGATTCGGCTTGAGTGTCTGGCGAGCCAGGTCCGCGAGGGTTTCGGCCAGGATGGCCGGCCGGCCGCTGGTCGCGATGCCGACCGCGATACGAAGAGGCGCGGGCGATTCGGCCGGGGTGGCGGCGGTGCGCGAGTGACGATCACGGATCGGTGCGGGCATGGGTCTCTTCATCTCGCCGCCCGTGACCTGCTTCGGGCGATCTTTTTGCCTCCGCGTGGAGGGCGGGCTGTTGCGCTTTGTGGAGGAACGACTCGCCCTGGGGCGGCTTCTCTAGTGCATGTCTTCTAGCGCAGGTTCAGGATGCGATCGGGGCGCATGCGCCCCCGAAGCACGTCCCAGACCGCGAGGAGGTTACCCGCCAGGCGACCGCGACGGTCGATGTACGGCTCCGACGCCACGCTACGAAAGACATTCGAAGCGAAGTTCCTGAGGATGCTTCGGCGCGCATTCCCCCAGGGATACGTGCCCTTGCGCGCCAGGTAGATGGGGTTGGCCACCTGGGAGTAGCCGAAGCGCTTGCCCGAGGTCTTGCCCACCTTCGCGCCCAGATGGATACACTGCGCCCCGGGCACCAGCACGACCGCGCCGAAGGCGAGAACCCGCCGCGAAAAATCAATATCCTCATACCAGGCATACTCCGGCAGCTGCTCGTCAAAGCGGATGCCGTGCTTGCGCAGCGGCTCTACCCGGAACACCATGTTGCAGCCGTCGGTGTTGAAGGCCGGGACCGGCGGCTGTGCCTCAAGCGTTGGCGCCACGCCGATCGCGCCCAGCGTGGACCGGGCATAGGCAACGGAAAGCCCGGGTCCCTTCGCTCCATTCGCAAGGATTCTGCCGGTCGCCCCAAGCACATCCGCCTGCCGCTCGAACAGCTGCTCGATACGCTCCAGGTACTCGCGCTGCAAAAAGCAATCGTCATCGGTAAACATCACCAGGTCGAAGGCATCGCCGACCGCGTCGAGCAGTCGATTGCGCTGCGCACAGGAGCCCCCGGAGTTCCCGGAGCTCTGGAGAAATTCGACCTGGGGAAACAGTTGCGGAGCATCCTCGATGTCGCTCGGGCTGAGATAGGCGACAAAGATTTTGTCCGCCGGACGACTCTGTGTGAGCCGGTCGGCCAGGGCCTGTTTCAAGATGGCGGCCCGGCCCCGCGTCGCGATGCACAACGCGAGCCTCAGGCTCGGCCGCTTCCCAGTCGGAGGCAGTGCATCTCCAACGACTATGTTGTTTGTGCTTGGCATGGCAGGTATTTTCTCCACAAAGGCTTTCCTGCACGGGACGCGCAGCGCCGCCCGAAGGAAGTTAGCGCGCCGGCTGGGCCATGTAGCCGAACAGCCGCCCCCGGAACGTGCCCCAGTAGTAGCGAGCATGGGCCACCCGGGCGCGCAGCAGGCTCAACAGCACCCCGCCCAGTGGACGGATGAAGTAAGGCAGCGCGATGCGGAGGGCGATCGAGTGCCGCCGCAGTACGCGCCCCATCCCCGCGCCGTAGTGGAAGGCGCGGTGGATCGCATGCGGTGAGAGCGTCTTGTCCGGGTGACGGACGCCGAGCGTGACATCGTAAAAGCCGCGACAGCCGCGGCGTAGCAGGCGCAGCCCGAAATCCGGCTCCTCGCTCGAACCCCACGGCGTCCCCGGTCCGATCGCCGGATCGAAGCCGCCCACCGCGCGCGCCGCTTCCATGCGGATCCACATGGAGAAACCCTGCATCGTGGTCCAGACGTTTTTCTCGTTGATCGCGCAGGAGACCGGCGTCCAGCGGCCGTTGACCAGCTTGCCCGTAGGCGAAACGCAGCTGCCGCCCAGCAGGGTTAAGCTCCCGTCGCGCTCGAAATGTTCCATGACCCGCGTCATGGTGTCCGGCTGATACAGGCAATCGTCGTCCGGAAAACCGACAATGTCGCCGGTGGCGGCAAACAAGCCTACGTTCCGGGCGTGGGAAGCATTCTGCACGTCGGAGCGGATGTGCTTGACCGGGAACTCGGTCGAGAATCGGGAGACAATCGGCGCAAGCCGGTCGTCCTTGTTCTGGTCGACGATGATCACTTCAAAGTTGCGGAACGGCTGTGTCCGAAAGCCCTCGAGCAAATCGTTCACCTCCTGGGTGCGTTCGACCGAAGCCACCACGAGAGAAAGTTTCATAACGGAGTCCTCGGCCTAAGTCTCCCACAGAATCTGCAATTCCTACCTGCTGTGTCGCGAAGGCGAAGCAGTATTTGCCGGTCACTTACTTGAGTTTCCCTGCGCGGGATGACTGCCGCCCGATTCTAAAATATGCCGGTTACCGAAGGGGGGCGTGCTAGCATCCATCCCATGCTTTCAGGCCTGCATTCGCCTTTTGCTCTTGCACTGCTCACCCTGGGGCTGCCGGTCGCCCCCCCGGCGCAAACTGCGCAGCCGGCAACCGTGCTGCACGCGGCCCATCTGCTCGATGTCGAAGCCGGCCGGCTTGTTTCTCCAGGAGAGATTCTGGTCGAGGGCGAGCGGATCGTGGCCGCGGGAAGCAGTGTGCCGCACCCGTCCGGCGCCGCCTTCCTCGACCTGGGCACCCGGACCATGATGCCCGGTCTGATCGACGCCCATGTGCACTTGTTCCTGCATCCCGGGGCGGAGGACTCGCAAACAGTCGTCGAATCAGTGCCCCAGCGCACGCTCCTCGCCGCACTTGCGGCCCGGGCCGACTTGATGGCCGGCTTCACGGCGGAGCGCGACATGGGAACCGAGGGCGCCGGCTCGGCCGACACCGCGGTGCGCAATGCCATCGATGGGGGGCTGATCCCCGGGCCGCGTATGCGGGTGAGCGGCAACGCGATCAGCATCACCGGCGGCCATGAGGACGCGATTCACTACAACCCGTCCGAGCACATCTCCTCGAACGCCACCTACGCGGACAACGCGGACGAGATCGTGCACGTGATGCGGGAGCAGATCAAGCAAGGCGCCGACTTCACCAAGATCTATCAGACAGGCCAGGACCACCTCGCGAACGGCGAGCTGCGAGCGCCCTACCAATACACCGAAGCCGAGCTCGCCCGCGCCGTGGCTGAAGCGCACCGGCTGGGGACGCGCGTCGGCGTGCACTGTACCGCCGAGCCGGGCGCTTCCTACGCGGCCGAGGCCGGGGTCGCCTCCATCGATCATGCCTACCAGCTGAGCGCGCAAACGATTGCGATGATGAGAGACAAGGAGATCTACGCAGTGCCGACGTTTGCGATCTCAGAGTATTTTGCTGAGCACGCCGCGACGCCTGAAGCAGCGGCCCAAGAGCGGGCGCTGCAAGCCCTCCACGCGGGTGAGTTCCGCAAGCAGCTTGCCGCCGGGGTGCCGATGGCGGTCGGCTCGGATGTGGGCCCCTTTCCGCACGGCACACAGGCCCGCGAGCTGGAGCTGATGGTCCAGTACGGGATGCCGGCACCGGACGTGTTGCGGGCGGACCTGCTCCACGGCGCGCGGCTGCTCGGTTGGCAGGGCTCGATCGGTGAGCTCAAGGCGGGTTTCTATGCCGACGTGATTGCCGTCGACGGCAACCCGCTCGACAACATCTCGGTGCTGCGGCAGGTCCGCTTTGTCATGAAGGGCGGGGCGGTCGTACGAAACGATGGAGCAGGGAAGGCAGGAGTGGCAAAGTGAAAAAGCATTGGCTGGGCAGTGTGCTTTTGCTGGGCGCCGCAACCGTGGCGCAGCCGCAATCCGGGACGCACAAGTGGGCGCTCGTGCTGCACGGCGGCGCCGGCGTCATCGAGCGCTCGTCCATGTCTCCCGAAGCGGAAAAGCAGTATCGCGCCGGCCTGGAGCAGGCCATCACAGCCGCGGGCGCGGTGCTCGACAAAGGCGGATCCGCAGTGGACGCGGTCGAGACAGCCATCAAGCTGATGGAAGATAATCCGCTGTTCAACGCCGGCCGGGGAGCGGTGTTTGCCGCCGACGGAACCAACCAGCTCGATGCCGCCATTATGGATGGCGTGACGATGAAGGCCGGCGCGGTGGCGGACGTGCAGCGGACGCGGCATCCGATTTCGCTGGCCCGCGCGGTGATGGACAAATCGCAAAGCGTGATGATGATCGGCGCCGGCGCGGACGCGTTCGCGGCGCACGCGGGCCTGGAGCAGGTGCCGCCCAGCTTCTTTTTCACGGAGCGGCGATGGGAGGGCCTTGAAAAGGAACTGAAAGCGAACGGTGAAGCCGCACCGCCCCGGCCCGCCGGCGCGCCGCCCGCCCCAGGCACACCGCTCAGCTTCTTCGAGCGGCCGGATGCGCACAAGTACGGAACGGTGGGCGTAGCCGCGCTCGATGAGCACGGGGACATCGCCGCCGGCACCTCCACCGGTGGCGTGACCGCCAAGCAGTGGAACCGCGTGGGCGATTCGCCGATCATCGGCGCCGGCACCTATGCCTCGAACGCCTCCTGCGCGGTGTCGGCGACCGGAACCGGCGAGTACTTCATTCGTCTCACGGTCGCGCGAACCATCTGCGCGCTGGTCCAGTACAAGGGCATGGGGCTGCAGCAGGCGGCCGATGACGTGGTGCAAAAGCAGCTCGCTGCCATCCACGGCGACGGCGGCGTGATCGCGATCACCCCCGACGGACAGCTTGCCTGGAGCTTCAACACGCCCGGCATGTTTCGCGCCAAGCTGGTCGCGGGCGGCAAACCGCAGATCGGCATCTACCGCGACGAGCCATGAGAGGCTAAGTAACCGCTAGGCTCGCTAAAATGGGTGCGTTCGCCTGGCACTTTGAGTCGCTGCATCTCCGCCAAGGCGTGCTGCGCTCTCGCCCTGCGGTCGGGGCGGCTGTACATGCGGCCGATCCGTACCAGGCGCTTTACGCGATGGAGTCAAAGGGGTATGCGGTAAGCGAGCGTAGAGGGTGTATCGACTGCATTTCTGTGTCGAGGTGAACTGACAGTGCGGCGAGGCGCCGGTTTCGCGTGGCACGCACCAGCGTAGAGCACATAAGAAGAGGCCAAGGAGTTTTCCTTGGCCTCTTGGTTTATTCAAAGCGCTAAAAGTTGAACCGACCGGTAACTTGGAGTGTGCGCGGACCCAAATCTGTAGAACCGGGCTGCGGCACACCGAACAAGGAACTGCGGGGATCGACGTTGGGAACCTGGAAGTTGTGACGGTTAAAGGCGTCGATAGCCTCAATTTTAATCTGGAACGCCGTCGCTTCATTGAGGGTGAAGTTCTTGATTAAGCTGAAGTCCTCGGACAGCCAGAGAGGTGCTGTGACTTCCTCCGTGACGCGGGGAATTCCTGTGCCAAGCGTGAAGGGATCATAGGAGCAGCCGGGACTTCCGCACGCGGGCGAAACGGTCCGGAACCCGGAATTGGTGTCGTTCCTGTCAACGAAGCCCGCCTGGCTCAGGTTCTTGGTCCCATACTTCGGCGTATTCGCTGAAGGGTCATACTCCGCGCCGAACCAGCTGATACCCGTGAACGAGTTCGCACTCAGCTTCTTTCTTGTGTAGGCCGGATTGGTGAGCGAACCAGGACCCCGAGAGTAGCGGATCGCGTTCTGGAAGCCCGGAATCCCGCTGGCACCGCCAAAGGAGATAGGGATACCACTCTGGTAACGCTGCAGGCCGCCGACTTCCCAGCCGCCAATCAGCAGGTTGGTCAGAGCTCCCTTGTTGCCGAGAAACGTCTTTCCCCTGCCGAAAGGCAGTTCGTACAGGTAACTACCCACAAAGGTAAGCGGAATGTTCTGAGACGAAACAGACTTCTCCTGCCGGTGATCGAACACGTTCTGGTCCTGGAGCTCACCATTGTCTCCATTGCCGGCGAGAGCCGAGTCGGCATCCGTTTCATTCTTCTGCCAGGTAAACGCGGTTTGCAGATTCAAGCCCTGCCGGAAATGCCGGGTGAGCGAGGCGACCAGCGCGTTGTAGGACGAGTGGCCGACATTCTGCAGGCAGCAGTCGGTCGCGATGTAGTCGTACTGTGGAAAGGGGCGCAGAGCACGTTGCAGCTGCGCGTTGAAAGTCGGGTATGGCGCGCTGATCCCGTCCGCAGGGTTGCCGGCCGAAACATTGTCGTGGTCGAGATGGTTGCCGTACGCCAGGGCTGAGAGTGGAATGTTGTTGATGTTTTCGAGCGAAGAGCGAAGGTTCTGCGCTTCCTGCCCGATGTAGCCGAGGGTAAAGATCAGGTCCTGCGCAACCTCCTGCTGCAATTGAAGGCTCCAGTTGTAGGTCACCGACGGGCGGCCCATGAACGGCGCAATGTAAGCACCGGATACGTTGCTGAAGTTGCCATTGTCGATCTGGCCGGGATCGAGATTCGGCGCGGTCGGAAACGCGGCAGGGTAACCGCTGTCGACTTGGAAGGCAGCAGAGTACCCATCCGATTCAGTGACGGGGGGCGTGACGGCATAACCCCGTACCATGGAGCCGCCGAAATCGTTGTATTGCAGCGGGCCATAGATTAAGGCGCCGCCTCCGCGAATCACGCTTTTGCCTTGCGTGCCGGGCAACTGGTAAGCGAAGCCGATCCGGGGAGCGATGTCCTTAAAGTAAGTATCTGCCCAAGCTGTGTTACAGTTGCAACTTTTGGCGAATACTAGCGCTCCGGGCAAGTTGTTGGCGTTTGGATCCGGCGCGGTCAGGCTGAAGTCGGATGTGTCGTTCTCCGCCTCGTGCCGGGGGAAGTCGATGTCATAGCGCAGACCCAGATTCAGGGTCAGGTTTGGCGTGGCCTTGATGTCGTCCTGGATGAACACCCCGAAGTATTTCGAGTTCCAGCGCGGGCTGTGAATGTACGCGGTCTGGACGGCATTGTCCACTTCGCCAAGCAGGTAACTTGCGTAGCTGTTTCCGGTTAACTGGTTCTGCCGACCGCCTCCCACCTGCGGCGCAGAGGTCTGACTGCGCAGATAATTGAAGGTTGGAATCGTGCTCTGTATCGTCGAGTATTGCTGATAGCGCAGGTCCACACCGATCTTGAAGCTATTGCGGCCTTTCTGGTACGAGACGCTGTCATTGATACGCGAGCCGTTGTCAACGTTGTCTCCGCTCTGGGTGTTGCCGTAACCCGTAAAGCTGTCCAGCCCGTCGAAATTAACGACCGGGAAAGAATTAGCGACAATGTTGCCGATACCGGCCTGCTGGGAGTAATTCGGACCGCCCAGTGTGTACGCGAAGTTCTTGCTGTTGGTCCGATTGTAGCCGGCGTTGAAGTGGTTCAGGATGGATGGTGTAATGCTATAGTCCCACCCGGCCCGGCTGTAGTGGGTGAAGAAGTCCTGCGGAACAAGACCGGTGTAGGGAGGGGGGAGGTTATTCGTGCCGCCCCGGTTGTTGTCGCGTGAACTGTAGGAGCCAAAGATCTTGCTCTTCTCTGAAAGATTCTGATCGATGCGGATGGTCATCGTCGTGTTCAGGAGCGTGTAGGTGGAAGGAATGGCGTATGTATTTTGGAAACCGGTGTGGGTCGGCGAGGCAGGCTGGTTCGGCAACGGCAATGTCGCATTGAGCGCCTGGTTTGCTTTGCTCAGCATGGCGGCGGGAATGACGTTGCCCGGGAACGGAAACCGGCAAGGCGCACCGTTTGGATTGGTAGCAGTCCTGGCTGTGCTGACAAGAGGCTGGAAAATCTGGTTCTGGAAGATGGGCTGCCCGTCGCATGGATTGGTAAAACCCGTATCGACGCCCAGAACTCCAGAGAAGTCCCCCCCGCGCTCGGCAGCGCTCGGTACAGTGGACTGAACCGTCGCGCCCAAGGTCTGGCGATACTGTTCGTAGGCGAAGAAAAAGAAGCTGCGATCTTTCCCGTTGTAAAGGTGGGGAATGGAAACCGTGCCGCCGAGCGAGCCGCCGTAATCGTTCTTCTTATCGGGCGGGGTGGAGTACTGGCGCCGGCAGGCGTAGTAGGCTGCGGAACCCGGAGCATCTCCGGCGCAAATGGAGATCTTCTCGCCCGCCTGGAACCAGTCATTTGCATCCATGTCATCGTTTCGGAAGATGTCGAAAGCGGTGCCGTGAAAGCTGTTCCCGCCGGCTTTGGTGACAAAGCTTTCGATGCCGCCCGTGGTGCGGCCGAACTCGGCCGTGGGCGTCGAGGTCGTCACCTTGAACTCCTGCAGCGCTTCGACTGAGGGAGCGGTTTCGTCAAAGGACGAGCCGTTCTCCGAGCGGGTAATGCTTGCGCCGTCGAGCAG
>CAXTSA010000036.1:0-14161 GCA_964246755.1 uncultured Acidobacteriaceae bacterium | reverse complement strand
ATTGACGCGGGTGCCGAGGCCATCTACCTCGAAGAACCCGAGTTCTGGGCCCGCGCCGGCTGGAGCCCCAGCTTTCAGCGCGAGTGGCAGGCCTTCTATCACCAGCCCTGGCAGGCCCCCGACTCCTCCCCCGACGCCCAGTACCGCGCCTCTAAGCTCAAGTACTACCTGTACCGCCGCGCCCTCGCCCAGGTCTTCGATGCTGTCAAGGCGTACGGCGAAGCGCACCACCGCGTCATCCCCTGCTACGTCGCCACCCACTCGCTTATCAATTACGCGCAGTGGTCCATCGTCAGCCCCGAGTCCTCGCTGCTGGAGGTCGGCGCCGACGGCTACATCGCCCAGGTGTGGACCGGTACCGCCCGCGAACCCAATATGTACCAGGGCCGGCGAGCGCAGCGCACCTTTGAGACCGCATTCCTCGAGTACGGCGCGCTCCAGAACATCGCCCGCTCTTCGGGCAAACCCATCTGGTTCCTCAACGATCCTATCGAGGACAACCCCCGCCACTCCTGGACCGACTACCGCCTCAACTGGGAAAGCACCCTCGTCGCCTCGCTGCTTCAGCCCTCCGTCGCCCGCTACGAAGTGCTGCCTTGGCCCGATCGCATCTTCGGCATCGATTCCACCCGGCCCTCGGTCGAGCCGACCGAAGCCGATCCCAACCCGCCGAAAACCGCGATTCCCAAGCCCTACGAAACCGAGCTCCAGGCTGTCTTTCACGCACTCGCCGAGATGGACCAGCCCGCCTCCGCCACACGCTGGGAGCGCGCCGGCACCCAGGGCCTGGGCGTCCTCGTCTCCGATACACTCATGTTCCAGCGCGCCGCCCCTGAGCCCTCTGACCCAAACCTGAGCAACTTCTACGGCCTTGCCCTGCCGTTGCTGCTCCACGGCATCCCAGTCGAGCCCGTCCAGATCGAGAGCACCTACAGCCCTGCGGCCCCGCCCGGCTTTCTCAAGCCTTACAAGCTGCTCCTGCTTACCTATCAAGGCCAAAAGCCACCCTCGCCGGCCTTTCACACCGCTCTCGCTGCCTGGGTCCGGCAAGGCGGCGCCCTTCTCGTCGCCGATGACGACCAGGATCCCTATAACCGCGCCAGCGACTGGTGGAACCAGGGAACACTGCATTTCCAGACACCCCGCGAGCACCTCTTTCAGCTCCTCGGCATCCCGGCCGCCGCCGCGGGTCTGCATAGAGTCGGGAAGGGCTACGTGCTGTACATGCCCGAGAGCCCGTCCACCCTGGCTAACAGCGTCTCGGGCGCGGCTGAACTCCTCGGCCAGCTTCAGATTGCCGCCCACGCCATTCACTTGCCCATGCGCGAAAGCAGATCCCTCGTCCTTCGCCGCGGCCCTTACGTCATCGCCGCCGGCCTTGACCAATCGACAGACCAGCCCTCCACCGCACCCGTCGCTTCCAGCAGCGCGCCTCCCAGCTCGCAAGGCGACCGGGACGGCACGCTTCACGGCGACTTCATTGACCTCTTCGACCCGGACCTCGGCGAAAGCGACCGCATCGACCTGAAACCCGGCACCCGCGCGCTTCGGCTCGACCTCAATGCTGTTCACGACACCACCCCGCGCGTCCTCGCCGCCTCGGCTAAAATCACCGGCGAAACCGCTACCGCCGCCACCCTTCGTTTCCGATGGGAAGGGATTGACGGAACCCAAGCCGCCGTCCGCATCCTCATGCAAAAGCCGGTTCGCGTCGTCACCGCAAACGGCCAGCCGCTTCCGGCGGAGGACTGCCAATCCAGCGGACGCACCCTGCTGCTTCATCTGCACAACACCGCGACGCCCCAGCAGGTTGAGGTGATGTTTTAGCAGGGCAGGTCTCTTTTCGATGTCTGTCCTGACAGTACCCCATCCAGACGGCGGGACCGGCATTCCGCCAGGGTGGGCGTTTGAGGTCAGGCATGTATCAGAAGCGGCATCTCCGGCGTCGGTATCTTCGTGGCGTTCGAGGCTTGCGGACGATTACCGCTCTCATTTACCAGCCGTATCATTCAATGAGCGGGCGACTTCTACTTATCACGGGCAAGCGTGTTTCGCGGCAGCGCGCGACACTGCAGGGAGCATCAGCATGGCAGAACGGGGCAGCATGAAAGAAGCAATCCTGATTACAAGCGGGGATCTTCGACAGTCGGCCAATGTGGTTTGCTGGCCCGCGCAGTCGGCTTTGGAGGCGAAGCTGGCCGAGGTCTTCGCCGAGGGGGGCGTCACCTTGAAGCGCGCCTTTCCGGTGGATGCACAACGCGGCCACGGCTTCATTTCCAGTCAGCGCATGGGCATGGATATTTTCACGACGATCGATGCGGAGGCTCCCCTGGTCTTTGCGACGGCGGCCTGGCAGTACTCGCACCACGTGCTTGCCGGCATGCGCGATCACAAGGGGCCGATCCTGACGGTGGCCAACTGGTCAGGCCAGTGGCCCGGGCTGGTCGGCCTGCTCAACCTGAACGGCTCGCTCGTCAAGGCGGGCGTTCCGTTCAGTACCGTCTGGAGCAAAGACTTTGCCGACCAGTTTGCGAACGACGGCATACGGCAGTGGATCGCAAACGGCACCATCCCGCAGGACACGAGCCACGTGCGGGATCTCGATGCTACCGCGCTTCCCCGGCAGGCCGTCGATCTGGCCGCGTCGCTCGCGAAGGAACTGCGCACGCGCAAGGCGATCCTCGGCGTCTTCGATGAGGGCTGCATGGGCATGTACAACGCCATCATCGATGACGAACTGCTCAACGCGTGCGGCGTATACAAGGAGCGGCTGAGCCAGTCGGCGCTGGTCGCGCGCATGCGTACGGTGAGCGACGCGGAAGCCGACGGCGTGCGGCAGTGGCTCGACAAGCGCGGTGTCCGCTTCGTGACCGGAACCGACGAAGGCACCGAGTTGACCGACCCGCAGGTCCGCGAACAGTGCAGGATGTACATCGCCGCCGTACGCATCGCGAACGAGTTCGGCTGCGACGCGGTGGGCATCCAGTACCAGCAAGGATTGAAAGACATGGTGCCTGCCTCGGACCTGGTCGAGGGCCTGCTGAACAACGCCGACCGCCCTCCGGTGTTCGACGAAGCCACTGGAGCCGAGCTCTACGCCGGCGCACCGCTCCCGCACTTCAACGAGGTGGACGAGTGCGCGGGGCTGGACGCCCTGGTGACGCATCGCTGCTGGACCGCCCTGAACCTCGACCCCTCGACCACGCTGCACGACCTGCGCTGGGGCGAGTACCTGCCGGAACTCGACGCGTTTGTGTGGGTGCTGCAGATCTCAGGAGCCGCCCCGGCGAACCACTTCGCCGGGGGCTACGCCGGGGCCGCGAGCGAGCGTCAGCCGCCCATGTACTTCCCGCTCGGCGGCGGAACGCTCAAGGGCGTCGGCCGCGCAGGGGAGATCGTCTGGAGCCGCGTCTTCGTCGAGGGCGGCGCGCTGCACGTGGATATGGGGCTAGGCTCGGTCGTGGAACTCTCGCCGGAGGAAACGGCCCGGCGCTGGGCCCAGGTCACGCCGCAATGGCCGCTCGTCAACGCCATCTTTCACGGCGTTTCCCGCGACGCGTTCATGGCGCGGCACAGGGCCAATCACGTGAACATCGTCTACGCTCCAAGTCCAGCGGAGGCCGCGAGCGCCCTCGCTGTCAAGGCCGCTTTCTTCCAGTCGCTCGGGGTGCGGGTGCACCTATGCGGCGCGGTCCCGTTTTAGAGCATTTCCACAGTAGGTGTAAGGCACTGCACTCCCCGCAGCTTTTCCGTCAAGAAAAGCTGCATTTCGCATATACCGGGTGCCCCCCAGTAACTGTGGAAATGCTTGAATACGCCTTTTTCTGTTGTACGAGCCTGTCTTCGAGGTGTCATGCCGCTTAACCCGCACGTCGCGAAAAGCACCGCCGTTGGCGCCCTTGGCGGCCTTCTCTTCGGCTTTGATACAGCCGTTATTTCCGGCTCGACCCAGTCGCTTACCGCCGTCTACCACCTGTCTCCCGCGCTGCTCGGCTTCACGGTTTCAAGCGCGCTGTGGGGCACGGTCATCGGCGCGCTCACGGCCGGTATCCCGGGCCAGCGGTTCGGCCGCCGCGATAGCCTGCGCGTCATGGCGGTGCTCTATGTCATCTCGGCACTCGGCTGCGCTTTCGCCTGGAACTGGCCGGCCCTGGTCGCGTTCCGCTTCATCGGCGGGCTCGGCATCGGCGGCTCGTCCGTGCTGGGGCCGATGTACATCGCGGAGATCGCGCCGGCTAAGTGGCGAGGCAGGCTGGTCGGCTTCTTCCAGGTCAATATCGTGGTCGGCATCCTGCTCGCCTACATCTCAAACCTGCTGATTGCCCGGCTCAATCTCCGCGCAGTGGAGTGGCGCTGGCAGCTCGGCATCTCAGGCGTGCCGGCCCTGCTGTTCCTGCTGACGCTGTTCTTTATCCCGCGCAGCCCTCGCTGGCTGGCCATGCAAACCCGCGACGCGGAAGCGCTCGAGGTTCTGCGTCGCATCGGTAGCGCGAACCCCTCCGCCGAGCTCCGGGAGATGAATGCCGCGCTCGCGGAAGAGCAGGCCGCCGCCTCGGACTCCATCTTCTCGCGCCGCTACGCGCTGCCGCTGTTCGTCGCCGTCACCGTGGGCGCATTCTCGCAGCTCACCGGCATCAACGCGGTTCTGTACTACCTCAACGATATCTTCGCCCTTGGCGGCGCAAGCAAGCTCTCCGGAGGCGTGCAGGCGGTCGTCATCGGGGCCACCAACCTGGTCGCAACACTCGCGGCCATGGCGATGATCGACCGGTTCGGACGCAAGAAGCTGCTGCTTTCCGGCACCGTGGGCCTGGCGCTCTGCCTCTTCGCGATCGCCGGCATCTTTCAAACCCACGCGCATCTTCACCTGCTGGTGTGGCTGCTTGTGGCATTTATCGCATGCTTCGCGATGTCTCACGGGGCAGTGGTGTGGGTTTACATCAGCGAGGTGTTCCCGACGCGCGTCCGGGCAAAGGGGCAGAGCCTGGGCAGCTCTTCGCACTGGATTACCAACGCGATCATCTCCTCCGTGTTTCCCATCCTGGCGAAGAGCTCCGGCGCGTACCCGTTTTACTTCTTCGGCTTGATGATGGTCGTCGACTTCGTCCTGGTCCTCGCCTACTATCCTGAGACCGCCGGTGTAACGCTTGAGAACCTGCAGCATCGCCTGGAACACGACCCGCCACCGTAGCGCCTTTCTTGAAATGAGCCGGTTTACTGCCCCAGGGTCTGAGCAATCGCACGCTCCGCCAGGGGCGCCATCACGGAGTAGCCCTTCGCGGTCGGGTGCACTCCGTCCTTGGCATAGCCGGGCAGCATGGCTCCCGTGGCATCGCTCATGGCGCTGTAGTAATCCAGGTAAGTGCAGGCGCCCGTGGCGCAAAACGTGCGCATCCACGCATTAAGCGAGCGGATCTCCTCGACAGGCTGCACGGAAGGCTTCCATGGGTACCGGTACACGGGCGTGATGGAGGCGAGCACGACCTTGATGCCGCTGCTCTGCGCCAGCTTCACCATGCCGGTATAGTTATCCTCAATCATCTCAGGTGTGGAGGGTCCAGTGTTGCCGGCGATGTCGTTGGTGCCGGCCAGGATAAGGACCACGGCGGGACGCAGGTGCACGACATCCTGCTCGAAGCGCACCAGCATCTGCGGCGTCGTCTCCCCGCTGATGCCCCGATTGATATAGCTCTTCCCCGGGAAGAAGGAGCCGGCATCCGCCGAGCGTCCCCAGCCATCGGTAATGGAATCTCCATAGAAAACAACGCGTGCGACGCCGGGAGCAGGCGGCGCAAGCGCGGCGTTGTCCGCGCGGTATCGATTGAGACCGGCCCAGTCATCGAGCTGCGCCCGCATATGCGCGTACTCCTTCGGGTCGCAGGAAGCAGCCGAAGTGGGCTGCGCGGAAACCTGCCCCGGCGCGTTCGCCGTCATACCTGGAGCCGCGGGCGCGGTTTGCGCCACCGCCTGCCATTCCAGCGCTCCGGCGAAAAGGGCCATCACCATCCATGTTCTATTCATCGTGTTCGTTTCTCTCGCTGCGAAGATTTGGCTTGCCGAAGGTCCGTGCGCAGGCCTGCGACCTCGATTGCAGTTACGTCCTGCAGAAACTTTAAGCTAACTGGCACCGAACCTCGAGAAAAAAGCCGACGCGGAAAAGCCCTCCGTTGCTGGAAGGCTTCCGTATGTCCACTGATTCGCTGGTGCCCGGAGGGGGACTTGAACCCCTACACCCTTGCTAGAGGGGGCCATTACCTTCGCTGGTTCAGCTTCAACTTAAGGGCTGAGGATTGCAGCCTTGGAGCACGGCGAACACGCAAGGTAAAAAAGAACACCGGCAAGCTCGCCCAACTTAAGAATCTGCGGCAGCATGGAGCTATGTCACAAAAGGACTACCGATGCGTGTTTGAGGCTGCTCGCATGCGCAATGCCCTTCGATCCCCCGGCTGTATCTCGCTGCTCGCTCTGGCTTCCATGGGCGCGGACGCGCAGACCCCTGCTTGCACGGGTGCGGCGCTCGCCGGGACGGTGCACGATCCTGCCGACGCGATCATCCCCGCGGCACAGGTCACTCTCGACGGCGGCGCCCCGGTCAGCACAGACAACGACGGTCGTTACCACTTCGTCTGCATCGCACCCGGTCAACACCAGCTGCACGTCACAGCCCAGGGCTTCGCGGACACGACGATTCAGCAAACCCTGCCGCATTCGGGCGCTGTTGATATCACTCTCCAGGTGCAAACCGTCCAGACCTCTATCAACGTCGACGCGGGAGGCAAGGAGCTGCCCTCCGATGCTGCCTCAAGCAGCCCAGCCGCGCACACTCTGGCTGGCAGGGACTTGCAAACACTTGCCGACGACCCGGACGACCTCGCGCGCGAGCTGCAGCAGCTGGCCGCCACCGCGGGCGCCAATCCAGCCAGCACCCTCATCACCGTCGATGGCTTCCAGAACGAGTCAGCCCTGCCGCCCAAGAGCTCCATCGCTAACATCAAGTTCAATCCTGACTTGTACTCAGCCGAGTACCGCGAACCGCCGTTTGAAGGCGGTCGCGTCGAGGTGTACACGAAACCCGGCCAGCCTGTCTTCCATGGGGCGCTCTTCACCACGAACGGCAGTTCCTGGATGAACGCGCGCAACCCCTTCTCGGTGAGCGAGGGCACGCTCGGCAAGCAGCGCTATGGCGCGGAGCTGAGCGGCCCGGTGCGCCGCCAAGGGAGCGACTTCGCTCTTTCTTTCGAGCACCGCCAGATCAACGACACCGCGGTTGTCAATGCCGTCACGCTGGACCCGCATGGCAATCAGCAAAGCGTGATCGACTCGGTCCCGATTCCGCAAACGCTTTGGCTGGCTACTGCGCGCAACGGCTGGCAGTTAGGTGCCAAAAACACCTTCACCGCCGAGTACAGCGCGAACGTGAACCATTTGCTCAACCAGGGCGTAGGCGGCACCGCGCTCCGCGAGACCGGCTACGCCAACGATGTGTACGAACACAACCTGCGGCTCAGCAACATCACGCTCGCCTCGGCCAAACGGATGCACGAAGCGCGGGTCTCACTCCAGTGGACTGGCAATGTCGACGCGCCGAACTCCGCGGCGCCGCAGGTGCAGGTGGCCGGCGCCTTCACTGAGGGCGGCTCCACCACAGGTGCCGCGAGCGAGCGCGAGTTCATCCTGGAGGCCGATGATGACGCTGTCCTGGACCTCGGCAACCATCTCCTCAAGCTGGGCATTCAGTTCCGTAACATCGCCGACAACGATAGGCTGACCAGCAATTTCAACGGCACATATATCTTCGGCGGCGGCGCGGGGCCCGCACTTAACACAGCCGGCGATCCCATACCCGGCCAATCCGTCACCATCACGGGTGAAGAACAGTACCGTCGCTCGCTGCTGCACCTGCCCGGAGGCACGCCCACCGCGTTCAGCAGTGTAGTCGGCTCCCCGGGGGTGAGCTTCGACCAGATTCGCGTCGCGCTCTTTGTGCAGGACGGCTGGAAGTTGCGCCCCAACCTCCAGCTCTCACTTGGCCTGCGCTACTTTCTTCAGGACCGCCCCGCAACCTTTGCGAGCGCAACACCGCGCTTCGGCGTCGCCTGGTCGCCGGGCAAGAGCGGCAAGTGGAAGCTGGATGCGCACGCCGGGCTTTTCGCAGGCCAGTATCACTCCGAGACCTGGGCCGAGCTTCAGCGCGAAGACGGCGTCCACCGCATCACCAGCACCGTGTACAACCCGGTCTTCGGTGACCCGCTCGGCCCCGGCGCGCCAGTTGTTCACGCAGCGCGCAGCATAAGTCCTCACCTCACCCAGGCCTCCATCAGCATCGAGAGTCTCGGCATCGCGCGCGACCTCCCTTACGGCTTGAGCATCAGCCTGCAGCAGAACTGGGCGCGCATCTGGAATTACAGCCGTACACAGGACATCAACCAGCCCCTCACGAGTGACCCTTACGGGCCGCGGCCTGGGCCGCCAAACCTCGACATCCTGCAGCTGAATAACAGCGGTCAAGGCGGCGGCACCGCCACGTTCGCGCAGGTGAGCGAGCACGGGCTCAAGAACCTCAACTTCTTTGCCGGCGCAGTGCGCGTCAACATCAAGGACGATACCGACGACAGTGAGTTCTTCCAGCCCCAGAATGCCCGCACCGACGCCGGCGAATTTGCCCTGCGCACCGGGAACAGCCTCTGGCAAATCTTCGGCAACGGCAGCTGGACGACGCCCGGCAAACTCACTCTCAGCACCGACCTGCACGCCGGCGGCGCGACTCCCTACAACGTCTTGACCGGCTTCGACAACAACGGCGACGGCAACTTCAACGATCGGCCGCAGTACGCGTTTCGCGGCCAGCCCGAAGCCGTTCAGACTCCGTTCGGTCTGCTCATCGCCTCAGGCGGACAGGGTGTCTTTCCCCGCAACGCCGGACGCCTTCCCTGGACCGTCTACATGGACGTGAACGCACAGCGCGCCTGGACCCTGCCGCACAGCAGCAAGGCGGAACACCCGCAGACGCTCACTTTCAACATTCGCTCCTCCAATCTGCTCAATCACACCAACGTGACCGCCGTAGGAAACGTGCTGGGCTCGCCGCTTTTTAACCAGCCCTACGCCGCCGATAACAGCCGCCGCGTCGAGGCCGGCGCACGGTACAGCTTCTAGAAGCGGTCTAGCGGTCTCACAAACGTCTGAGCATCCTGGGATGACAGGCGAGATGGACGAAGCCGAGGGAGTTTTCGATGGGGTATTCCCATCGGGTGACGAGACGGCGGAAGTTGCGGCTCCAAGGAAAGAATGTTGCTAAAGCGCGCCGGCAATCGCATCGCTCTCGGCTTTCGCGGTGCTTTCCGGTTGTTGCGTCTTGAGAAACATCCCCACGACGGCCGCCAGCAGGTACATCATTGCGAAGATCCAGATGACGCCGCCCACTCCGATGCGCGGAAGAAAGATACCCGCGATGGCAGGGCCGAGCCAGATGCTAATACCGGAGCCGAGATTGTAGACCGAAAGCGCGGCGCCTCGCGATTGCGGGGCCAGTGTGGCCATGACCGCTCCGAGGGGAACGAAGCCGGCGAGTGTAGCGCCATAAGCCATGCCGGCAAGCATGACATAGGTATAGTTAGCACCGAAGATATGTGGCACGTAGTAAAGGCCAAGTGCTGTGGCTGCGCAGCCGCAAGCTCCGATAAGAGTGATAACAGCGCGCCAGCCGATCTTGTCACCGACCCAGCCCCACAAAAGATTGAAGAAGATGTTGGTGGCGAACATAACGGTGAGGATGTGCAGCCACTGCGCCAAAGTGAAGCCGACAGTGTGGATGTAGAAAATGGGAAGGAAAAGTAAAAAGCCGAATTCGGATGTGGTAGTGATCACAGCGACGATGCCACCAAGACCGATCTTGGGAACTTTCCAGAGTATGGATATGCCGGAAAGCAGAATGCTGAAAGGGTGCTCGGTGCCGGTACGGAGCGGTTTGGATCCGCGCGGCTCGCGAATACCACGGAACGAGATCAGACCGCCAAGTGCGACGAACGTGACGGAGTACCAGAGCGTCCTATACGGGCCGTGGCGCGCAACGGAGTAGCTGGCAAAGAGCGAACCGAGGGTCGGAAGACCGCCGGTGCGTGCGAACCAAAACCAGCCTACAGAAGTGGCAAGATAGCGGTGAGGCGTGATAGCTGTGACCCACACGAGAAATCCAAAGGCGAACAGAGGATAACCAAGCCCGCGAATCATGTAGCAAACCAGGAGGATGGGGTAATTGTGATGCGCAAGGCCTAGAGTCAGGAAGGGAATTTCCAGAGCGAGCCAGATCACCAAACCGGCCCACATGACTTGTTTTGGACCGAGAAGATCGGAGAGCACGCCGCTCAGCCAGGAGGCGAGTGCGGCCGCGACACCGTAAAGCGTGAAAACCAGTGCGATCTTATTCTGGCTGAAGTGTAGGTCGAGCATGTAGGGCGAGAGAAAGCCCGACTCGACGCCATCACCGATCATGAACAGCAAAAGACCGAGATACCCAATCGCAAGCTGTGGATGCATGCCGAGCTTTTGGCTCCAAGAGTGACTCTCTGTCATGCGTTCCCCTTGTTCTTTTCCTGTGTGAAGCGGCGAACTGTTTCTCTGGAACCGAAACTGCTTAGATATTTCAGCGCTGTTTCAACGTCGTTTGTGAATGTAGGGTCGGTAAAATAGGCTGAACCAAAGAGAGATTTCATCGCGAGGAATGCGCGCGGATCGTCGCCGATGGACTTTGTGGCGCGTTTAAGTTCTTCCGCGCGGGCATCCATCACCTCAATGGGGTTGCCGCGCGCATCGACGGGCGATTGGAGGTACTTGATCCACGCGGCGATCACCAGGCTGAGTAATCTGCTGGAAGCCCGCTTTTCAGCCAGTTCTACAATGGAGGGCAGCACCCACTTCGGCATCTTCGCGGAACCTTCCGAACATAGGCGCGCCACGCGGTCGTTGATGGTGGGGTTAGCAAAGCGCTCGATGAGCGTGCGCTTGTAGTCGGGGATGGAGATGCCGGCAATGAGTGGCACGACCGGCGTCACTTCCTGCATGAAGGCCTTGATGAAATCATGAAAGACAGCGTCCTGCATTATCTCGTGCGCGTAGGTGTAACCTTCGAGCGCACCGAGGTACGCCATCGCCATGTGGCTCGCGTTCAGCAGTCGAATCTTCATCAGTTCATAAGGCAGAACATCGGTGACGATCTCTGCGCCGACTTCTTCCCACGGGGGCCGCGCGTTGCAGAAGGTGTCTTCGATGACCCACTGCGTAAAAGGCTCGGTGACGACGGGCCACGCGTCGTGGATGCCAAACCTCTGCAGTAGCTGCTCGCGGTCGGCGGCCGTGGTTGCCGGAGTGATCCGGTCCACCATGCTGTTGGGGAAGGCTACGTTGCCGGCAATCCAGCGATGGAGGCCAGCATCCTGCAACTCCGCCAGGCCAAGCAGAACCTTGCGCATCACCTGCCCGTTACCCTGCAGGTTGTCGCAGGACATCACCGTGAAGGGCGCGATATTGCGATCGCGGCGACGCTTGAGTGCCGCGGTAAGATAGCCAAGCGATGTCTTGGGCGCGTAAGGTTGCTCGATGTCGTGCAGGATGGTGGGGTCATCGCGCAAAAACTCGCCGGTGCCTTCATGCAGAAAGTAACCGCCCTCCGTAATGGTAAGTGAGACAAGATGGGTGTCTTCGTTGGCTAGGCGCTCAATGGCTGCTTCAGAGTCTTCCGAGGCAAGTGCGAAATCCATGATGGAGCCGATGATGCGCGCGGCTTGCAGGTCGGCACTGCGCTCGAGAACAGTGTAGAGATAGTCCTGCTCGCGAAGTGCGTCGCGCATGGCTCTGTCCTGGGGCAACACACCCATCCCGCATTCGCCCCAGTCCGAAAGAGCGCCACGCCCGAGGAGATCGTCTAAGTAGACGGCTTGGTGCGCGCGGTGAAACCCGCCGACACCCATGTGCACGGTCCGAGCGCGAAGCTGCCGGCGATCGTACGCAGGGCGGCGGATTGTGCTATCGAGTTGAGATACGGTTGCCTTGGAGAGGCGAGCGGTGTCTTTCTTTGCATCCATCGACTGATCATCCTTGGAAAATCTGAAACACGCAGGTGGGTCCGCAAAGGGGATCGATGCGCTTCTGAGCTGCATCCGGTTTAGAGGACACGCAGTTAAACTAGCGCAGCCTGTTGCTCGAAGGCAACGGGCTGCAGTCTCCGATGCTTGCGGACTCGTTGCAGGAGTGCCTGCTCCTCAACAGCCGACTGCACAGAAGGTGACGACGGGAAGGCGTTTTCCATTCCCTACTCAGCTTTGCTGTGCGCGGAGTCGGCTCGCCTGTTTGCATCGGCCGTTTGTGAAGATTCTCTTTGCAGCAGGAGCTTCTTCCGTTCCACACCCCAGCGGTATCCCGATGTGCCCCCGTCACTGCGGATGACACGATGGCATGGAACAGCGACAGCAAGGCAGTTCGCGGCACAGGCTTGGGCCACGGCCCTCACCGATCTCGGCATCCCAATCGTGACCGCCAACTCCTTGTAAGTCATCGTCGATCCGGAAGGTAACCCCCGGAGCGCCTGCCACACCCTCTGCTGGAAAGCAGTGCCACGAATATCAAGCGGAAGGTCGAAGTTTCCCCCCGGAACTTCCACAAGGCCCACGACTTTCGCCACGAGCTCTTCAAGCTCCGCGTCGCCTATGAGGGTGGCGAGCGGAAAGGATCGCTCCAGGTCGCAGACAAGCTGTTGAGGATCGTCTCCCAGAAGAATAGCGCAGATGCCACGCTGGCTCTGCGCTACCAGAACGGACCCAAGCGTGGATTTGCCGATGGCGAAGCCTATCCCTACGCCCTCTCCACCTCGACGAAAGGCAGACGGAGTCATGCCCAGGGTCTTATTTGAGTTCGCATAAAAGCGTCCGCTCGAATTGAAGCCTGCATCGTAAACAGCCCTGGTCACTGTTTCGCTGCGCACGAGCTGCCTGCGCACGGACTTGCCTCGATGCGCCACCGCATACTGTTTTGGAGTAAGCCCTAGAAGCGTCCGGAATACCCGGTGAAAGTGGCGCACGCTCATCTCTGCGGCGTCGGCGAGTTCCTGAAGGGCTGGCTCTTCGCTCGCATTCTCAATGCTTCGGCAAGCCTCCGCGATTTTGAGAGCTTGCTGCTCTTCAAGACTCGCTTGTTCCGGCTTGCACCGTTTGCAAGGTCGGAACCCCGCCGCCTCTGCCTCCTTGAGGCCTGCATGAAATACGACGTTCTCAGGCCTGGGAAACCGTGCAGCGCACGAGGGGCGGCAGTAGACGCCCGTCGTCTTTACTGCATAGACAAAGCGGCCGTCCATTTGCCGGTCACGTGTTAGAACAGCTGCCCAGCGAGGATCCTTGAGTGTGACCGCGGCGCGTTTGTGGATGTCGTCCTGTTGCCTCATGCCATCTCCAAAGACTTCGTCATCGAGCCATGTGAGGTACCGGCCGGTAGGCCTGTTCTGGAATTTCAGCAAGAGCGGAGTAGCCCGCCTTCTCGCCAAGTCCATAGAACTGACAGAAGCTCATCAGCGAACTTTTCCTTCTCGTGCCGATGCCCCATTGCTGTCTTGTGTGGCGGAACGGGATCGGAGCCTGTCAGTCTAGCGAGTTTGTTGACATTGCCGGCCATCGCGACAGAAGGCAAATTAAGCACGGCTTCTTTTTCGCGAAGCAGGTTCTGTGCCGTGTGCCCTTTCGCGCCAAGGCCGAGCATACAGTTCCAACCCAGCCACCACACTGAAGACATAGGAGCAAGATTCGCCGAACCGTCTTCGTTCAGGGTGCTCAGAAGGATGACTGGAGTTCCGAAGTATAAGATCGAGGGCTCAACAGCGATGTGCATGCCTTTAGAATCGTTGGCGATGGATCGAGCCACACTCCGTTTCTTGCTTTCAAATTCAGAATTTCCAAAGCCACTCTGTCGTTTCTGCCCTTCGCGACATCATGATCGCACCATGACAACGCGTTCTCGGAGGTAAGCATGGAGGGTGGCAGCCGAAAGGCGACCCGTCCCGCGTTGCACAAACGACCGTTTGTGAAGACGCCGCAGCCGCAACTTCCGCTAACGACGTATCTCGTCCTTTGTCAAATCGGGCCACGCTCGCATGGCTGCTTCTGTTAGTGTCATCAGC
>CAXTSA010000035.1:9340-14342 GCA_964246755.1 uncultured Acidobacteriaceae bacterium | reverse complement strand
TAGGCGGCAGGCAGTGCAGCAAGTGTGCTGGTCGCAAACGCGAGCAGCGAAGCAACAACAACCTTCTTCATGCAACGCTCCTAAAAGAATCTGGGAATGCTCTTCACAGACAGGTCCGTGCAGCTTTCGTTCATGGCGCAGGAACAAACCCAGCCGGAAACCGTTCTTCCCTCTTATAACGCACAACCTGCTTGGTGAGAAACCTGCATGTTTGTGCGGCCCCCGTTCTCCCTCCGCTTCGGGAGACCGTCGCGGCCAACCCTTGTCTGCCGCGGCATGCATCACTTCTTCCATGGCCTCTTTTGCGGATCCACAAACGGACGAACGAAGTGTACTGGCAGGGCAAATAGCCGTGGTTACGGGCGCGGCGCGCGGCATCGGCGAAGCGATCAGCTACCGGCTCGCGCGTATGGGCGCCGAAGTGGTCCTGGTGGCGCGGGACGGGAACCGGCTCAAAACGGTACAGAAAACCATCCAGGAGGACGGAGGCGCGGCGACCCCCTACGAGCTCGACCTGCGCAGCCCCCAGGCCGTGGAGCGGTTCGGCCAGCAGCTCCGGGACCGCTGGAAGCGCTGCGATGTGCTGGTGAACAACGCCGGCACGGGGAGCTTCGGCAAGCCTCTCCACGAGATGACGCCGGACCAGTGGGATGAAACGATGGAAACCAATCTCCGCGGTCCATTTCTGCTGCTGCGCGCGGTCGCGCCGCTAATGATCGGCCGTAAAAGCGGGCATGTCATCAACATTTCATCGCTCGCGGGGCACAATCCTGTAGCGAATGGGGCGGCGTATGCGGCCTCGAAATGGGGACTCAACGGACTCACCTACTCTGCGGCCGAAGAGTTGCGGCCGCACGGGGTACGGGTGTCGGTCGTCGCGCCAGGCTCGGTCAACACGGGCTTCGGCGGGGGCGAGGCCGGGGAGGACGAGCGAGCCAAGCGGAAGATCCAGCCCGGTGATGTGGCAGACGTGGTTGCAATGCTGGTGCGGCAGGAGCCGCAGAGTTTCGTTAGTGAAGTCCTGATGCGGCCTACTGCTAAGAGCTAAGCCTCAAGCCGCCCGGTGCTCCCGCTTCCGGGGCGCCGGGAGGGCTTCTTCTTCGCGCAGAAACTGTCTCAGTACCTTGCTCGCAAAGACCTCCTCGGCGATGATCGCCGCGACTGGCGCGAGAAACGGAAGCAATTCGCCGAAAACACGCGTCTCGGTGACGATGGCCCACTGCATCATGAACGCATACCACAGGGGCAAGGCGAGAAGCCATGCGCGCAGCTGCGCATCGCGCACCTGTCTCCAGTAAAGGAGCAGGAAGGGCCACAGAAAGCCGAACGCGCTGGCAAGTTGCGGCCAGTACCGCAATCGAATAAAACACTTCAGGTTGAATACCAGGCGCGGGTAATACTCCGACAGGTTCGTGGAGAAAACGGAGTACACGACGTGGTGCCACACTGCCCAGTACAGTGTGAGCGGGACCACAACCGCCAAAACGGGCGGGCTCACCAGCGCGCGCCACCGCACCCGGCCATCCGGCCCGAGCGACCGGGACAGCGCCCAGAACGGAAGAAGCAGCAGAGTAGTCTCGCGGTTCAAGGTCGCGATGGCAAACAGCAGCACAAACCAGATCAGTGGCTTACGAAAATAGATGAGGTAGAAACCAAGCGCGAAGGCGGCGAGGCTCGGCATGTCATAGACGTAGCGAAAATTCTGCACCGTGTGAAGGATGTAGGCCGCCACGCAAAGCGCAAGAAAGATGGGGTAAACCAGCGGCCGCAGCAGGTTGATGCGCGTCGCCGCGTCGTAAAAGCGCAACGCCACCCATCCGCTGAAGAGGACGCACACGATGCCGATCAGGAACTCGAGCACCATATCCGGACCAACGCCGTGGGGGAAAAAGTACGTGTTGCGGGCCAGCCGTGACGCATAGTGGACGCTCCAAGGAGCCTCATCAACCCAGCGATACAGCGGGGCCAGCAGCAGCCGCGTCTGGAACGGCAGAGGTGCGTAGCCCATTTCCCACAGCCGGATATTCAGGTAGGGCCACTCCAGGTACAGGTACGCCCCCACGAACTGCACGGTAGCCAGCACATACAGCACGGCGAGGCCGAGGCGCCCGGCTCTCGATCGAACCCGGGCCGAGGAGGCCCAGGGCATTGCCCTGGCAGCCAGGCCGGACACAGCGCTGAGCCACCCGGTCTCGGATGCTGGATCGGGTCGCCGCGCGGGTGGCGGCCGGCTGGTGCTGCGCTGCTCAAGCAAAGGCATTCGCAGTTAGGATGCGCGAAGACGGCTTACCCCCTCCTGCGATTTCGTCCCGCCTTATTCACACGTCGAGCCCGCAAAACGCTCTCCGGCTGGCAAAAGGGGCAACTAGGGTTGTCCGTTGCCTTGCTACACCAGAACCGAACGCATACCCTTGGGCATATCCCCCGCTTTATTTAAAGGAGTATGCGCCGTTTGCTCAAGCTCAAAAAAATCCAGATCCTCGGCTTCAAGTCGTTTTGCGACAAGACCGAAGTGGCCCTGCCAGGCAACGGAATCGCCGTCGTCGTAGGGCCAAACGGCTGCGGCAAGTCCAATATTCTGGACGGAGTGACCTGGGTACTCGGCGAGCAAAGCGCGAAATCCCTGCGCGGCGGCAAGATGGAAGACGTCATCTTCGCCGGCACGCGCGACCGCCGCTCGCTGGGCATGGCCGAGGTCTCGATCACACTGATCGACCCCGAGGCGTACGGCGCCGGTCCGCTGACTCATAACCGGAGAACAGAACTCGCCGTCGCGACCAGCCACGACGATGCCGACTGGGACGAGGCAAAACTGCGGGAGGCCAAGGCCGAAGAAGCCGAACAGATCATCGCGGAGTCGCAGCCAGGCCCCGCTCCGGTCGACGGCAGCGGCCCGGATGCCGAGGTCGCAGCGGACAATGGGGAAGCACAGTCGGACTCGCCGGAAGACGAGGTCGTGCTCAAGATACGGCGGCGCAAGTTCCAGAAAACGGCGCAGCTCGGCGAAATCGTCGTCACACGCAGGCTGTTCCGAACCGGCGAGAGCGAATACCTGCTCAACGGCAAACTCTGCCGGCTCTCCGACATCCGCGACATCTTCATGGGCACCGGGCTCGGGCCGGAATCCTACGCCATCATCGGGCAGGAGCGCATTGGACAGCTGCTCAGCTCGAAGCCGCACGACCGTCGCGCCATCATCGAAGAAGCAGCCGGCATCACGCGCTTCAAAACCAAGAAGCGCCTGGCCGAGCTGCGCCTCGAACAGGCCAGGGGAAATCTCGCCCGCATCGACGACATTTTCGACGAGGTCGCGCGGCAGATGGTCACGCTCAAGCGCCAGGCCGCGAAAGCCGAACGCTACGGAGTGCTGCGGGACGAGCTGCGCTCGCGCCTGAGGGTGGTACTCGGGAGCAAACTGGTCGGCATGGACGAGAGGTCGGCGACGCTCGAGCGCGAGATCACGGAGCTTTCAGCGCAGATCGAAGCGCAAACCGGGGAGATCGAAGCGCTCGAGGCGGAGAGCACCGCGGGCCAGCAGCACGGCTACGCGCTCGACTCCGCGGCCAAGGAGCAGAACAGGATCGCGAGTGAAAGCGCGGTGGAGCTGGAGCGCGCGCGCAACCGCCAGGCAGCGAACGCCGAGCGCATCGCGGAGCTCGAGGCCCGGGCAGCCGCAGGCACGGCCGAGCTGGCCCAGGCGCGCGAGCAGCTTGCCGCGCTCGCGGGCGAGCGCGAACAGCATCGCGCCTTCCTCCAAACCGCCGGGGATGAGGCGGAGAGCTTCCGCGGGCAATCAGCTCAGCTGCAGACAGCAGCACGCGACGCCTCCTCGGCCGTCGGCCAGGCGGAGGGACGTGTCGAAGCCGCTCGAAGAGAAGCGACGCAGCTGCTCCAGGCGCACGGGCAGATGCGGCGCGAGCAGGCTCAGGCGGAGGAAGCGCTCGCAGCGCTGGACCGCGACCGCAACCGTCTGGCCGGCGAACTCGAAGCAGGGAGGCGCGACCTCGAAGCGCTGGGCATCGAGCGCGGGCAGGTCTCGCTCCGCTTTGAGACCGCGGATGAAACGCTCAAGCGCCTGGAAGAAGACCTGCGGGAAATGCGCGCCGCCGTGACCGCGAAACGCGCGGAAGAGACAGAAACGCGTCGACGCGCCGACACTCTGCGGTCAGAGCGCGCGACGCTGTCCGGCCGGCGCAATTCGCTCGAGTCGTTGCTTGCTGAGCACAGCTACTCGACCGACACGGTGAAAAAGCTGTTCCGGTCCGCTTCCCTGTCCGGGGAGCTCAAGCCGATCGGTACGCTTGCCGACTTCCTCGAGGTCGGCGAGCAGTACGAGTCGGTCATCGACGAGTTTCTGCGCGATGAGCTGAACTACATTGTGGTCAAGAGCTGGGGCGCCGCGGAGGAAGGCCTGCGCCTGCTCAAGGGCGGCTCCGGCGGCTCGGTCGAGGGACGCGCGACTTTTCTGGTTCACCCCCAGGACTCGCAGGCCAGGTTCTCATTGATGCCGGACGCGGCCGCCGATCCCGCCGCGCCGCAGGGCGTGGTCGGCCTGCGCGACTGCATCCGCGGGCTGGACGGGTTCGGCAAATCGCTTGAGGTGATCCTGCCGAAGCTGCGCGACGGCTACGTGGCCCAGGACGCCGAAACCGCGCGCACCCTTGCGCTCGAAAACCCGCACGCGTTTTTCCTCGCGCCGGGCGGCGAGTGCTTCCATAACGTAACCGTCACCGGCGGCAAGCCAAGGGCCGAGGGGCCCCTGGCACTGAAGCGCGAACTGCGCGACGCGCAAGCGAAGCTGGCCGCCACCGAAGAGCAGCTCGCGCAGGCCGAAACCCAGACAACCATGCTGGCCCGGGAGCTCGCGGAGCTCACAAAGCAGATCGACGTGCGAGCCGAACAGCGTCGCCTGGCCGAGCGCGACAGCGCCCACGAGAGCGCCGCGCTGCGGCAGATGGACGGAGAACGGCAGCGCCTGGAGCGCCGCATTGCTGAATATGCC
>CAXTSA010000035.1:0-9330 GCA_964246755.1 uncultured Acidobacteriaceae bacterium | reverse complement strand
CGATCGCGCACAGACCCAGCGCGACGAAAAACTCGCGCTAATCGGCCGCAAACGAGACGAAGGGGACCGCCTGGAGCGTACGCATGCTGCGGTCGAGGCGAAGGGGGCGGAGCTCGCGCTGGCAGTCGCCCAGGCGCGCGCCGCCCAAGACGATGCCCAGGCGGCCGCCGCTCAGGTTTCCGCCAAGCTTGCAGGGCAGGAAGAACGCCGGCGCGGTGCCGAGGCCGGCTTCGCCAGGATCGATCGCATGTTTCTGGACAACGAGCGGCGAGCGGCACAGCTGGAGCAGCAGCTTGGGAGCCAGGCGGCAGAGTGCGCGCAGCGCGAAGGGGAAAATCGATCGCTGAGCGCACGCGAAGGCGAGCTGCGCGCGACCCGCGAAGCAGCCGAGGCGCAGGCGCGTACGCTGGGCGAGCAAGCGCGCCTGCTGCGGGCGCGCCTCACCGAAATGGAAGCGCAGCTGAAGCAGCTGAGGGCCGTGATGGAAGCGGCCCGGGAGCAAAGGTCCACCCGTGCGACCGCGGCCGCCCGTCTCGCGGCGGATCTGACCCACTTGGCCGAGGCCAGCGTCGCGGACCTGGGCGTCGAGGCCGATGCGCTGCGAGTCTCGCTTGCCTCGGGTGAGCTTGCCCGGCTGGCGCCCGAAGCACTCGAAGCAGAGGAAGCAGCCTGCCGGGAGATGAAGCGGCGCCTCGAAGCGATGGGCCCGGTGAACATGATGGCGCTGGAAGAGTTTCGCGAAACCGAGACGCGCCACGGCTTTCTCGAAACCCAGCGCAAGGACCTGCTCGACTCGATCGAGAATACGCGTTCGACCATTCGCGAGCTCGACGGCATCTCTCGGACAAAGTTCGACCAGGCGTTTGTGCGCATCAACGAGAACTTCAGCACGGTATTCACCCGGCTATTCGGCGGCGGCCAGGCCTCCATGCGGCTCACCGACGAGGAAAATTCGAATGACTCCGGCATCGACATCGTGGCTCAGCCACCGGGGAAGAAGCTGCAGAACGTGTTTCTGCTCTCGGGCGGCGAAAAGGCTTTGACGGCGCTCTCGCTGCTGATGGGCATCTTTATGTACCAGCCCGCGCCCTTCTGTGTGCTCGACGAAGTGGACGCACCGCTTGACGAAACCAACGTCGGCCGGTTGGCGGAGATGCTTCGGTCCATGGCAGCCGACACGCAGTTCGTCATGGTCACGCACTCCAAACGCATGATGACCGCCGCCGATATGATCTACGGCGTGACCATGCAAGAGCCCGGCGTCTCGAAGGTGGTCAGCGTGCGGCTCGGAGGCGAAGCGGCGGAACGCCCCCGCGGCGCACAGCGGGAGCTTGCCTTGGCTTAGCTGCCGTCAGTCGGCCGCGGCGGTGACCGGGGCCGGGGGCGGCGCGGTCGGCTGCGCGAATCGGTCCTGCCACTTATCTTTCAAATGCAGGATCGGGCCCTCAAAGAAACGGCGCGAGAGGTACGCGATCGCGGTCGAAACCGCGATGCAGGCCAGTGCTCCGGCCGCGTAGACGGCGAAGTTTCGCGACTCCTCCGGCGTGACATGCCGCTCAATCAGGCCGCCCAGCTTGATGTACACGAGCACATTGATCAGGTATAGGCCGTAGCTGATGTAGCCGTAGAACGGCAGCAGACCGCGCGCATCCGTGCGGCCGGTGCCTTCCAGCCTGGTGTGGTCGCGCTTGAGGCCAAGCAGCAAAAACCCGCAGGCACCCCAGGTGAACGGCAGGTCGGCTAGCGCATCGAGCGTCACGCCACGGTGCAGGGCGGCGAGATAGATCACGCATGCACCCAGGACAGCGCTTACCCCCACCAAAGCCCGACCGATTCGCACCACATTGTCCAGGTGGATGCGGTGGGTGCGGATCAAGAGCGAAAGCAGGGCGCCATAGGCCAGGAAATCGAGCACGAAGGGCGTTTTGTAATGGATGTCGATGTGGCTGCTGACGTGGATGGCAAGGAGGCGAAGCAGAGGCTCGGCCAGCACGACGCCGATGAGGATGCGAAACAAGGTGCGGTCCCGCAGGCGCCGCACACAGGTCGGCCAGATAAGGTAGAAGTGCTCCTCGACGGCGAGCGACCAGAGCGAGCCATACTCGTTCAGCGACGCCCCGAAGAGCCTTGAGAAATTCGCGATAAAAAGAAGGGCCGCCAAGAAAAAACGAATCTCGATGACATGCCAGAATTCAAGGATGACGAGCACGGCGATATACACCGGCAGAATGCGCAGCACGCGACGAATATAAAAGTTCTGGTAGAAATCCTTTCGCTCCCGCGCTTTGGTGAGCAGGCCGGTGATAAGGAAGCCGGAGAGAACGAAAAATACATTCACGCCAAAGCGACCGCACCCTACGGCAGCCTTCGCCAACGCCCCCCAGAAGCCCCCGAGCGCCGCCGTCCACGCGTAGCCGCCGAAGCCGTGGAACAAGATCACCATGAGTACCGCGAAGCCGCGCATGGAGTCGAGAGACGGCATGTGCCGCAGGATGAGGGAGCGCTCCGGGGCGATCGCAGCGGCAGGGGTCGCCATACAACCTCGTTGCTGGGGATTTGGCCGGTGCACCGGCCTCGGCCTATTATCGCCCGAGAACCGGGCGGCTCAGAAACGAAAGCTGCCCGGCCCCCTCACTGTTCCGCCCCGAGTCAATATGGCACTCGCTTCAACGGCAAAATTACTTCGTACGAGCAGGCTCTGCTGCCGCGGAAGAAGACTGCGGACGCCGGTTAGGCGTCCGCGTGCTCGAACACCTCTTCGCGAACCGTTTCGTCCACCCGTTGCTCCGCCGTGTCTTTCGGAAGAGCAATCGCAAGGACATCCTCGATACGCCGCGCGTAGTGAAGCGTGACGCCCTCGGTCTGTGCCGGCAGCAGGTCTTCCTCGACATTCTGTCTCACGTCCGCCGGCAGGATCACGTGTTTGACGCCGGCCCGCTTGGCTGCAAGGAACTTCTCCTTGATACCTCCGACCGGCAGCACGTTGCCGGATAGAGTAATCTCGCCCGTCATCGCCACCAGCGGATGCACCGGGCGATCGGTCAGCAGGGAGACCAGGGCCGTAGCCATCGTCACGCCGGCCGAAGGGCCGTCCTTAGGGATCGCGCCGGCTGGCACGTGGATATGCAGATCGATCTCCCGCGTGAAGTCCTCACCGAGACCGATGGAAGCGGCGTTCGAGCGGACCCAGGTGAGCGCGGCCTGCATGGATTCCTGCATGACCTCGCCGATCTGGCCGGTCATGGTGAAGCCGCCTTTGCCCTTCATCTTGTTTGCCTCGATGAACAGGACGTCCCCGCCGGCCGGGGTCCAGGCCAGGCCAACCGCGACGCCGGGGCGCGCGGTGCGCTCGGCGATCTCGGTATCCACCCGCACCTTGATGCCGCCCAGGAACTCCTGCACGGTTTCGCGCGTCACGATGAGCTTGTCATCCTTACCCTCGGCGATGCGGCGCGCCTGCTTGCGGCAGACCGTGCCGATGAGCTGCTCGAGCCGCCGCACGCCGGCTTCGCGGGTGTAGTGCCGCACGATGAAGCCGATCGTGTCCTCGGGAATTTCGATCTGTTCCGGCGTCAAGCCGTTTTCTTTGACCTGGCGTGGCACGATATAGCGCTCGGCGATATGCCGCTTTTCCTCCTCCGAGTAGCCCGACAGCTCGATGATCTCCATACGGTCGCGCAGCGGCTCGGGGATGGTGTCGAGCTGGTTCGCCGTGCAGATGAACAGCACCTTCGACAGGTCGAACGGCTGGTCCAGATAGTTGTCGCGGAAGGTCGCGTTCTGCTCCGGGTCCAGCGTTTCGAGCAGCGCGGCCGAGGGATCCCCACGAAAGTCGCGTCCCAGTTTGTCAATCTCGTCCAGAAGCAAGACCGGATCGTTCGCGCCCGCGCGCTTGATGTTCTGAATGATCTGCCCCGGCAGAGCGCCGATATAGGTCCGGCGATGACCGCGGATCTCCGCCTCGTCATGCATGCCGCCGAGCGACAAACGCTGGAACTTGCGGCCGAGCGAGCGCGCGATCGAGCGCCCCAGCGAGGTTTTGCCCACTCCCGGCGGTCCGACGAAACATAGAATCGGCCCCTTCATGTCCGGCTTCAACCGGCGCACGGAGAGATAGTCTAGGATGCGGTCCTTGACCTTACGCAGCTCGTAATGGTCCTCGTCGAGCACCTGCTTGGCAGCGGCGATATCGATGGTGCCGCCGGTGCTCTTAGCCCAGGGCAACACGGCCAGCCACTCGATATAGTTGCGCGTGAGCGAGTAGTCGGCGGCCATCGGCGACATCCGCGCCAAACGATTCAACTCCTTGAGGGCTTCTTTCTTGGTCTCCTCCGGCATCCCGGCGGCTTCGATTTTTTCGCGCAACTCTTCAATGTCGCGCTGGCCCTCGTCGCCCTCGCCGAGCTCCTTCTGGATTGCCTTCATCTGCTCGCGCAGGTAGTAGTCGCGCTGCGAGTTCTGGACCTGGTCCTGCACTTCGGACTGAATCTTGTTGCGCAGCGATTGCACCTCGACCTCTTTGGCCAGGTGTCTATTGATGCGTTCCAGACGCTTTTGCACATCAGCGGTTTCGAGCAGTTCCTGCTTTTCAGCGGTGGCTAAAAATGGCAGCGACGAAGCCACAAAATCGGCCAGGCGGGCGCCGTCATCAATTTGAGCGGCAATCGCCTGAAGCTCGTCGGACAGCGTGGGCGAAGCGGCAACAATCTGCTGGAAATCCGAGACGATGTTGCGCTGCAGTGCCTCGAGTTCCGGCCCCGGAACCGGCGCGATCTCAGGCACGGTTTCGACCGAGGCAGTCATAAACGGTTCAATCTGCTCAAAATCGTCCAGCTTGACCCGCTCTCCACCCTCGGTGAAGACAAACAGGCTTTGGTTCGGCATCTTCACGACTTTATGAACGGTCGCGAGGGTGCCGTAGCTGTGCAGATCGGCCGGCTGGGGTGCGTCCATGCGGGAGTCGCGCTGGGCGACCACGACGATGGTCTTCTCCTCCCCAAGGGACTGAATCAGCTGGATCGAACCCTCTCGTCCCACCGTAAGCGGCAGAACCGCATGGGGGAATAGCACGGTATCGCGCAAGGGCAGCACGGGTAAAGCGCGCTTCTTGCCTGGGTTACGGTCATCCCGCTCGGTCCGCGGAGCGGAGGCACTTGGACGTATGATGCTGAGGAAGTCATTTGACATGAGTGTACCTTTATCAACTTACTGCTATTGGACGCTGCACATTAAGGAAAGATGCAGAACAAAGTTCCAGCAGGCTGTCTCTCTCTGGTTGGAAAGATGCCTGCTAGAGGAGTGAACGGTAAGCTGGAAGCCTCAAACAGCCGGCTTCTCTCATGTTTCCTCTTCTATCGGCCAAATGGAAAATCTCTAGAGTGGAAAACTCATCTTTCAGCACCAAGGTACTCGCCGCAGGTTTCAGTCGGCCTTGCCTGGCGGGCTCGGGAGAATTCACTGCCCGGCGGAACTCGGGCTTCCAGCTTACGCCGACGGAATGGCAGGCGCTGCCGGATAGCGACCCAGTTCCTTGACGAAGGAACAGAGCGTGGACAGCTCGGCAAGCGCCTGCTCGGCGGCCTGGGAACTGGCAAGCTGGTAATCCGCGTAAAAGACGTACTCCCAGGGAGACCCGGGCACCGGGCGCGACTCAAGCCGGGTGAGGTTGAGCCCGTGCCGGGCGAAGATCTCGAGCGCATCGACGAGCGATCCGGGACGATTGGGCACCGCGAAAGCGAGCGAGACCTTGGTGGGAACCGGAGCGTGCGCCATGCTCTGCAACGCAAACGCCGGTACAGTGCTCGGCCGTACGAGTAAGAAGCGGGTGTAATTCGCCGCATGATCCTCAATTCCGGCCAGCAGTATTTCTCCTCCATAGGTGCCGGCGGCGTGCTCGCTCCCGATGCCCGCGACCGCGCCGCCGGATTGGACGGCGTGCGCGGCAGAACCGGCCGTGTCGTAAAACGGAAGCGCTCGCAAGCCGGGGTGTGCGGCGAAAAAGTTGCGGCACTGCGCCAGCGCGACCGGGTGCGAGTACACCTCGCGCACCGAGGAAAGCGACACGCCGGGGGCAACGATCAGCTGGTGGCGAATGCGCAGCAGCAGTTCCGCCTCGATGCGGACCGGGTGGGCGAGCAGCAGGTCGTAGTGCTCCAGTACCGAACCGGCAAGGGTGTTCTCGATGGGGATGACGGCCGCATCGGCCGCGCCGCTCACGACGCGTTCGAACACCTCCGGCGAGAGCGCGCATGGCTGCACCTCCATAGCTTGCGCGACAGGCTCGGGCAGAACCTCCGCGGCGGCGCCATGCAAATCCGCCCAGAACCGGAGCGCAGCTTCATGGCTGAAAGAGCCCCGTTCTCCCTGAATAGCAATTCGCATACCAGCTCTGTCCTTTTTCGGGACGACACACCCGCAACTGCTCACGAATCCGTCACAGCGGCCACCGGATCGTGCGACCATGCACCCTGGAGTTTCGAGATTGTAAATGCCTGTTTGGGGAGATCGTTATGTTGTGGACAATTTTTGTCATTCTTCTTGTTCTGTGGCTGGTTGGCGTGGTCAGTTTTCAAGCATTCGGCGCTTACATTCACATCCTGCTGGTACTGGCCGTTGTAGTTCTGCTGATCCAACTGATTACCGGGCGGCGCTCCGCTCTTTAATCTTTGCGGGCGGCATCAACCAAGGTGAGGCCGCCCCAGAAACACCGCTGCTGCCATGGAAACAAAAAAAACGATGGAGACTACGCCATTGAGCGTGAAGAAAGCGGCATTCATGCGAGACAGATCCCTTGGCGAAATCAAGGAATGCTCGTAAAAGAGCAGCGCCGCGACCAGCCCCACTCCAACCCAGCCGCGCAATCCAAGCGCGAACAGGTGCACCAGCCAGAGCAGCAGCCCAAGCATCACGAGATGCATCGCGCGCGCGATGGCGAACGCGCCGGCCACGCCGAAGGTCGCCGGCACGGACCGCAGCCCGCAGGCACGGTCGTGCTCCGCATCCTGGCAGCTGTAGAACACGTCAAAGCCCGCGACCCAGAAGAGGACCGCACCGGTAAGCACCAGAATCCGCGGGTCGAGCGAACCGCGTACCGCGATCCAGGCGGCCGAAGGCGCGATACCAAGCGCGAGGCCGAGAAACACATGCGACCAGCGCGTGAACCGCTTGGTGTAGGAGTAGAGCAGAACGATCGCAAGCGCGAAGGGTGAGAGCTCGAGGGTAAGCCGGTTCAGCTGCGCGGAGGCCAGCAGAAACAGCAACGACGAAACGAGAGTGAAGCCGCCCACGAAGCTCCGCGTCAGCGTTCCTGCCGGGATCGCGCGCATCGCGGTGCGCGGGTTAGCCGCATCAAGCGTCGCATCGGCCCAGCGATTAAATGCCATTGCCGCCGAGCGCGCCGATACCATGCAGACAACGATCCAGACAAGCTGCATGGGCCGGGGCCAGCCGTTGGCCGCAAGCACCGCCGCGGTAAGCGCAAACGGCAGCGCAAAGATCGAGTGCTCCCACTTGATCATCTCGAGCGTGGTGCCGATGGAGCGGAGCAGGGCCATAGCTCTAGTTTAGAGCAGAATCACAGTTGCTGTGACGTACCTGGATCGCATGGAACTACAGCGTTTCTTGAGGAAAGCCACGTCCGGTTTCGCAGGTCACCTCGCATTGACAGTGGTTTTGTTTTCGCGGACCTGACGCCAGGAAATCCTGTCTTCCGCCTAAGTCGTTGCTTAGGCGATCGCGTCGCCGGCCTGTTGACAGTGATTGAGTGACTACCCTATAAGGGCGATCAGCTTTGAAAGTACAACGAGCCCGCCTTCTAAATTGGCATAGTATCCGCGGCAAGCAGTTGCCTGGTAGTTCGGGCCCGACTCGATGGAGCTTCGACCTGTTGGCCAGTGGGTCGAGCTAACAAATTGCCTCAACACCGGAAAGGAACTGCATGCAGAACGATCTGAAAAGATACCCTGTGCACCATAAAGCCAGTCGACATGCTTTCGGACGATTCGGCGCAGGAGCGACCCTGTTGCTGCTTGCATCCCTAAGTACGCAAGTAGAGGCTGCACCTGCCGCGCAAGGTAAGACTCTTCCAACCGGTACTCGCCTCTTTGTTCCATCACCGGCCGACGGCTCTGTCCAGCAAGCTGTCGGTCTTCTCGAAAAGGGGCAGGTGGAAAACGCCTTTCTCATTGCAGCCATGGAGCTGACTCCGCAGGCCGTCTGGCTTCCAAGCGGAACGCCCTCTGAGGTGAGCGCAGCAGCGACGAAGGTTCTTGAAGAGGCTGATGCGGAGCAAGCCGTACCGACCTTAGTGCTGTACAACATTCCGGGCCGGGATTGCGGCAGCTACTCCGCCGGCGGCGCACAGAATACCGAAGCCTATGAGGCCTGGATTGACGCCATTGGCACAGCCATCGGGAACCGGAACGTGATGATTGTTCTTGAGCCGGATGCACTCGCTAATCTGCCGAGCGACTGCGGCTACGACCCTGCGAAGGTGAATATCCCGCAAGCCACAGCCGATCGCTATACACAGATCAACTATGCGGTGACAAGACTGGAAGAGGGCCCGGGAACCTTTGTCTACCTTGATGCCGGGAACAGCGACTGGCATAGTGTAGGTGATATGTCGGTACGGCTTGTGAATGCAGGCCTTAAACAGACGCAGGGCTTCTTCTCAAACGTTTCGAACTATCGAAACACCAACTACGAAGCGAAGTTCGATACCTGGATCTCCGAGTGCGTCGCCTTTGCCAATAACGCAGCGGACGGCGGCTGGCGACTCGGGCACTATGATTACTGTGCCAGCCAGTATTACTCACCACTAGGTATAGTCGACCCTAATAACATCGCAACCTGGGTTTACTCCGACCAGTGGTACGCGCAGAACCTGGGCAGTGCCGCGCCGACAACGCACTTTATCGTGGACACAAGCCGGAACGGACAGGGGCCGTTCACTGCCGGCCCCGCCGCAAGCGCGCCGTTCAACCAGCCAGCCTCCGTCGTTCAGACGTTAAACAACGGAAGCTGGTGCAATCCGCCGGCGCGCGGTCTCGGTCCCCATCCAACGGCGAACACAGGAGTTCCGCTGCTCGACGCTTATCTTTGGGTGAAGACACCTGGCCAGTCCGACGGAAGTTGTGACGCACAGGGCGGCGCCCGTGCGTGGGACTACTCCTCGTTCACGCTGCCGGGGTGGCCAACCGACACAGCGGGACAGGTAGCTTTCGATCCGCTCTGGGGCACCGTCGATCCCAATGCAGGCGCCTGGTTCCCGCAGCAAGCTCTTGACCTGGCGCAGAGGGCTAACCCCGGTTTATCGCACTGGTAGAACAG
>CAXTSA010000034.1:0-14371 GCA_964246755.1 uncultured Acidobacteriaceae bacterium | reverse complement strand
CATAAGTACTGTTAACGACCCCAGAAACCGAGCTTAACGTACACGAGCAACCTTGCACCATCCACCGTTCATCGCAGTGCCCCAAAATGACTGAGCGGGGCATGCCTCACTCCTGAATTCATGGAAACACCTGAAAGCAAAGATGATTCGCGCCGGCTACTCCGAAGGGGCATGCGTCTACCTCGGGCAGAGTACCTCCCCCCTGCGAAAAACCGCGCCTGCCGGATGTTAATGCAGGAGCAAGTTCCCAGAGAAACGTATTGCAAACTTCACTATCGTGAATCAGCCCCCCTATAGTCAGCGCGTTCGACCCGGGAGGTCTTGTGCGTTTTCCAAACAAATTCGTGGTCCGGTGCTTCTTGGGCACTGCGCTTACCCTTGCCCTTGTGGCTTCGACCCTATGTACACCGCGCGCCTACGCACAGGTGAACTCATCCACTCTCACCGGGACGGTGACGGATGCCTCCGGCGGCCGGGTCCCGGGAGCCAGCGTCGTGGTCACGAACCAGGCAACCGGTGTCTCCACCTCGACGGTGACGACCTCTTCCGGCACGTACGACGTGCCATACCTGATTTCAGGAACCTACAAGGTGGAGATCACGAGCGCCGGGTTCGCTCCTCAAGTCGATGAGAACGCCGTGGTAGGCGACAACGCGACCCTCCGCGTCGACGTCGTGCTGAAAACAGGCGATGTGCAAACGACGGTGCAGGTGGATGCCAGCCAGGGCGCGCTCGAGACCGAAGACACCTCGGTAAAGAGCACGATCGGCGCGCGCCAGATCGACGCGCTACCCAACATCAACCAGAACCCCCTGTTTTATGCCACGCTCCAGCCCGGCGTGGTCGCGGAAAAGCAGGCGCACGACACCACCAGCACCGACTCCTTCGGCGTCGGCCCCCACGCCCGCCGTACCCAGTCGCTGATCAGCATCAACGGCGGGCTGGGGTTTACGACCGACATCCAACTGGACGGCATCCCGATTCTGGCCAGCGATTACAACGAGGAAGGCGTCGTTCCGAACGAGGAGAGCATTCAAGAGGTCCAGGTGCAAAGTAATACGTTCTCGGCGGAGTACGGCCGCGGAACGGGCATCGTCGAGTATTTCTCGAAGAGCGGTACGAATGCGCTCCATGGAGAGGTGATCTACCGCAACCGCAACGAAGCGTTCAACGCCAACGGCTACGCCAACAACTTTAATCATGCCGTGGCGGCCGCAACCAACCCGAACACCAAGAACGGAGTACGTGGGCCCTTTCGCGTGGGCTACTACGGCGGGTCGCTCGGCGGTCCCATCCTGCGCGATAAGCTGTTCTTCTTCGGCAGCTTTGAAGGCCTGCGCCGCACCGCGCCCATCAACACGAATATCACCGTGCCTACGGACCTGGAACGGACGGGGGATTACAGCCAGACCAAAATCGCCGACAACAACGGCAACCCGGTGCCGGTCCAGATCTGGAATCCGTACTCGGTCACGCAGGTAGCGCCCGGTGTTTACCGGCGCGATCTGGTTCCGAACGCGCAGATCACCGGCTCGCTGCTCGACCCGGTAGGCGTCAAGGCCTTCTCCAACTATCCACATGCCAACCAGCAGCCGACCGACGTATACGGCGACAACAACTACAACGTGATCACTTCGCAGTCGTTCTCCCGCAACACGGGCCAGGGCCGGATCGATTACAAGCTGAACAGCCGCAATAGTATTTATGTCACGGGCGGCATCACGAACGGCTCGGTGATCGTCCCGAATTTTCTGGGTCCCAACAATCCCTTCTACCCGGACATCACGTGGGGCCAGGCGATCAGCGATGACAACCCCTATGCGGCGATCGGCGACACGGTCATTTTCAGCCCGACGCTGGTGCTCGACGTGCGCTACGGCATCAACCGGGTAGCGAGCATTGAGGGATATGCGCCGAAGAGCGGCACCTTCGACGGCTCAGGCTACCAGATACCCGCCAATATTCAAGCTCTGGCGCAGGACCCGACCTCGCCCTTCGACTTCTGCCCGGATTTCAAGTACACCTGCCTGAACTACACGGTTGGCCAGCACATCGACGAGCACCAGACGAACCACAGTCTGGGCGGCAGCGTTACCAAGATCAAGGAGAAGTTCACCTTCAAGTTCGGCGCGGAGTACCGGGTGGGGCTGCTGAATACGGCCAATCCCAACCATGAGAACTTCGAGATCGGCAACTACTACGGTGACCAGAACTACACCAACCAGTATGTCGACGCGAACGGCAACAGCCTCAGTGCTTACGACACGACCAATGTGCAGAACGGAGACCAGGGCGCGCAGTGGCTGATGGGCGCGGGAACCCTGACGGCGAGCAGTTCGGTGGAGTCGGCGCTGGCGATGAAGTATGGCGCCTTCTATGAGCAGACTGTCTGGCAGGCCACTCCTCGGCTCACGCTCAACTTCGGCCTGCGCTTCGAAATGCAGCCTGGACCGACCGAGCGCTACAATCAGCAGGCGGCGTTCGATACGAAGGGCACCAATCCATTCGGCGGACCCGGATCGTATGTGTTCTCGGGGACCAACGGCTACGGACGCAACCTGTGGGAGAACCATTACAACGACTACGGGCCGCGTCTCGGGGCTGCCTACAACATTAATCCAAAGGCGGTGATCCGCGGCGGCTTCGGCATGGCGTACCTGCCGACCAACTCCGGGTTCGGCTTCTCCTCGGAGAACAACACGTCCTTCACGTCGCATAACGTAAATAACTCAAGCGCGGTATACGGCCCCAACCCGCAGGGCGTGCTGATCGGGAGATTCCACGATCCGCAGACGGCGATTGTGGTCCCTGCACTGGGCAGCAACATCAACAACCCGCTGCAGTACGGCGGCTCCAACAGCTACTTGCAGGACTACCGCAACACCTACGACGGCCGGCTGCTGCAGTACAACGCGATGCTCGAGGAGAGCCTGACGCCGACAACCGTCTTCTCGCTCGGCTACTCGGGCTCCCGAGGCGATAGGCTGCCATTCTCGAACGTGCCGGTCAACGGCGGCGGCGCCAACGGTACCGGCAGTACGCCCCCCGGCTTCCAGACCATCGACCCCGGGGTGCTCGCCGGCTGGCGGCAGCAGTACATCGCCTCGAGCGGCACCAACCCGGCCACCCAGCAGGTTGCCAATCCTTACGTCGGCAGGGGCTTCCAGGGCGGCTCGCTCTCCGGCGTGACGACCCCGGCGTGGCGTCTGCATGTCCCGTATCAGATCTTCCCGGACCTCAACCTTCTTGAGCAAACTGCGCATGCCAACTATAACTCCCTGATCGTGGATCTTCGTCACACGTACGCGAACGGCTTTGAGCTGGACGCGAACTATGTCTGGTCCAAGGAGATCGACGATGTGCAGAACATCGGCCAGAGCAACGACGGCTTCAACAATGCGGGCGAGCAGAACACCGGCTACCTGCTGAACATCAACGGCAACAGCTATGAGAATCGGCATATCGGTTTCAACGACATCCCTCACCGTGTGGTGATCACAGGCCTCGCTGAGTCGCCCTTCGGACACAATCACCGCTTCCTCTCAGACAGCAAGGTCGCGGACTGGACGATAGGCGGCTGGCGGCTGGGTTCGTCATTCCAGATCCAGAGCGGCACGCCGATTGAGATCACCTCACAAATGGGCAGTCTCAACAACCGCCCGAATCGCGTTCCGGGCGTCAGTCCAATTCTTCCAAAGTCGCTGCGAACCTTTATCAACGGCACCCGCACGTTCCCTCTCACCAGTCGTTACGGCGGGGGCACGGCGAGCGTCACCTGCACGGGCTGCAGGCCTTACCTCAACCCCCTTGCCTTCACCGGCCCCACGGTACAGGGGGCAAACGGCACAATCCTGCCGGATGTCTTCTGGTACGGCAACGGCCGCATTGCGTATGACGACATCCGCAGCGATCGCAACATCTTCCTGGACGCGCAGCTCCAGCGCGACTTCCCCATCACTGAACGCGTTCACTTCCAGTTCGCGGCGAACGCTTACAACGTGCTGAACCTGACCCAACACCAGCCGCAGCAGGCCATCGGCATCGGCAACATCAACACAACCGCAACCACCCGGCCCATCGGGACAGCGAGCGGAACCCCAACGGCCGGTCTTAACTTCTACGACCCGCGACAGCTTCAACTGCAAGGGAGAATTACCTTCTAAGCAACGGCTCAAACGACCGGGGCGGCCAGAGCGGCCGCCCCGTTTTTTTCTCCAGGCTTGCACTCCACAGACTTTCGAATTCCGCGCGACTTAGTATAGGAACCGATGAACGCATTCCTCCTGCTGGCGGCTCTGGCCCTGCAAGCCGGGCCGCCTCCGTCCCAACCGCCTCCGCCCGCGCCGTTGTCTGCGCCGCTCACCCAGGCGCAGTTCGCGGCACTCCAGCGCAAGGCCGCCGCAGGCGACGCGTCTTCCGAAACGAAGTTGGGCTCGGTGTACATCAGCGGGGCTCCGGGCAAGGATCCGGATCCGGCGGCAGGCTTCACCTGGCTGCAAAAAGCTGCGCAGCAGCATGACCTAAAAGCTGAGTTCCTGCTGGCCGCGATGTATGCGCAGGGCGTCGGCACGCAGCAGGATTACGCCACGGCGGCAAAATGGTTTACCCGGTGCGCTGAGCGAAACGATGCGGCCTGCGCGATGGATCTCGGCCTGCTCTGCGGACGCGGCTCCGGTGTGCCCCGGGATTATGAAGCAGCGGTGAAGTGGTACAAGGTGGCTGCGGCGCAGGGGCAGCCCGACGCCGAGAAAATGCTGGCTTTCCACTACGAGCAAGGCCTGGGCGTCGAAAAGGATGCGGCAGCGGCTTCGAAGTGGTGGCAAGCGGCGGCAGCCCAGGGCGATGGCGCGGCGCAGTTCGCCATCGGCAAGCGCTATGTGTTGGGGCAGGGCGTCCCGCAGGATCCGGCCCAGGGCGTGGCATGGCTGCGCAAGGCCTCGGACCAGGGGATCGGCGGCGCACAGTACGCGCTGGGTGTGATTCTCCTTGAAGGCCACGGGGTTCCGGCGGAGCCTGACGCGGCGCTCAGGATCCTGCGCGATGCCGCCATGCAGAACAATGGCCCCGCCCAGGAGGCGCTGGGAAAGGCTTATCTGCAGGGGGAGCATGTTGAGCGCGACCCGCACGAGGCTTTGAAGTGGCTGCGCCAGGCAGCCCGGAACAAGGTAGTGCCGGCGGAGTATGAGCTAGGCGAACTGCTGACGAACGGAGACTTCGGCGTGGAAAGAAATCCTGAGGAAGGGGCGCGTTGGCTGCAGGCCGCGGCCTCGGCTGGAAGCAGCGAGGCACGGGCGGCGCTCGCGCAAGCGCCCGGAGGAGCGCCGCAGCCATGATGCCCTTGAACCGCCGAGAGTTCCTCGCAGGCGCGGGCGCCGGGCTGCTGTCTGCCTCGCCGCCGCGCGGATTGCTGCCGGCAGCATCGGGAACGCCGCTGTTCCGCAGTGTTCCGGCTTCACAGAGCGGCATTACCTGGGTCCACGACAACGGCAAGAGCCCGATGCGCTGGCTGCCGGAAAGCATGTGCTCCGGCTGCGCATTCCTCGACTACGACAACGACGGCTGGATGGACATTTTCCTGGTAAACACGGGTCCCAGCGACTTTTACACTCCGAAGACGCCGACCCGCTGCGCGCTGTACCGGAACAACCGCGACGGCACATTCACCGACGTGACGGCAAAGGCCGGTCTGGAGGGCAATGTCTGGGGCGAGGGAGTCGCGGTGGGCGACTTCAACGGCGACGGCTGGCCCGACCTTTACCTGACCGCCTACGGCGCCAACAAGCTGTACCGGAATAACCACGACGGCACGTTTACCGACGTGACAATGAAGGCCGGCGTGGCGGCCGAAGGCTGGTCCACCTCCGCCGTGTGGTTCGACTATGACAATGACGGCAGGCTCGATCTGTTCGTGTGCAGCTTCGTCGAGTACTCGCGCGACACGAAAGTGAACTGCGGCAACAATGCGCTGGGCGTTCGCTACTACTGCACCCCGCGCATCTTTACACCCCGTTCGAGCCTGCTGTTTCATAACAACGGCGACGGCACGTTTACCGAGGTAGGGCACAACACAGCCATCGGGGAAAACCCGGGCAAAGCGCACGGCGCAGTGGCGGTCGATCTCAACGGCGATGGCCGGATGGACCTGTTCGTCGCCAACGACACAGCCGCGAACTACCTCTTCATGAACCGCGGCAACGGCAAGTGGGAAGAAGTCGGTTTCAACTCGGGCGTGGCATTTGGCGAGAGCGGCAAAGCGCGGTCCGGAATGGGTGTCGACGCGGCGGATTACGACAACGACGGCAAGCCGGATTTGTTTGTCGCCAACATCGACCGCGAGCAGTACTCGCTTTATCACAACGACGGCAGCGAGACGTTCACAGACCATGCCGCGGAGACGGGCATCGGGCCGGCAACTGCGACGTTGAGCGGGTGGGGGCTGAAGTTTTTCGATTTCGACAACGACGGCAACCTGGACCTGTTTCTCTCAAACGGCCATCCCGACGACATGGTCGACCAGTACTCCCCGAACGTGACCTGGAAGGAGCCGCTGGTGTTGTTTCGGGGGGACGGCAAAGGGCATTTCGCCAATGTGAGCAAGGAAGCCGGCCCGGAGTTCGCCGAGCACTGGGGCGCGCGCGGACTGGCCCTTGGCGACTTCAACAATGATGGACGCCTCGACGTGCTGATCAATAACAACGGTGGGGCCCCGCTGCTGCTGCGCAACGAGGCAGGGCAAGCGAATCACTGGCTCGGGTTAAAGCTGGTGGGCACCGTGGCGAACATCGATGCCGTGGGGGCCATCATTACCTGGACGTGCGGCGAGCGCACGCGCTCACGCCAAAAGGTCGGCGGCGGCAGCTATCTCTCCTCGCACGACCCGCGGGTGGTGCTCGGCCTGGGGCAGGCGACGAAAATCGACTCGCTCTCGATCAAGTGGCCGCTGCCGTCAGCTCGCGTGGAAACGTTCAAGCAGCTCCCGGTCGACCGCTACATCACGATCGTCGAGGGCAAGGGCGTTCAGGTCTAAAAAGCATATGGCGGCGCGAACCCGGTGCGGCAGAGCGCTTGCCCGCGATGCTTATGCCGGCTCTTATTGCCGCGCTCTGATTCGACGGCACAAGCCCGGTGCTGGGCATCACGTTGCGCATGCTGCCACGGCCCTGGCGCCGAGCGTGTCCGCAGGGAACAGGGCAGCCGGCTTACTTGAGTTCCCAGGCTTTGATCGATTGCACCAGCATCTCCGTGGGAAAGCTCGTGTTCGCGTCAGGCGGACCCGGCCACCCGCCGCCGACCGCTACGTTGAGCAGCAGGTAAAACGCTCTGCCGTCGAACGGCCATACGGCTCCGGGGCGCAGGTCGCCGGGTGTATAGACGGCGAAGGGCTTGTCTGGGTCATCGACGTAGAATGCCACACGCCCCGGCGACCAGAGAAGACCGTAGTCGTGAAAGCTGTCGGCGAAATGGGCTTTATCGGGCAGCTCCGTCGGTTCACCGTAGCCGACTGCCGGAAAACCCGGGCCGTGGAGCGTCCCGTGAACGATCATCGGCTCCTTGCCGAGGTTTTCCATCACGTCGATTTCGCCGCAGGCCGGCCAGTGATTGCTCTCGCTGTCGGCGCCGAGCATCCAGAAGGCCGGCCAGATACCCTGCCCGCCGTGGGGCAGGCGGATGCGTGCCTCGATCCGGCCGTATTTGAAGTCCTTCTTGCCGAGGCTCAGCAGGCGCGCCGAAGTGTAATGGCCGTCCGCTGTCTTGCGCGCGACAATGTGCAGCAGCTTGTCATCGCCGACAAAGGCGTTGGGCTGCTTCGGGTCGCAAGGGCCTTTGCTCGAACCCCAGGCGCAGTACACCTCCTGTTCCCCGTTTCCCCAGCCGTCGCCGCCCTCCGCGTAGCCCCAGACCGCGGGATCGGGACTGGCTCCGGTTTTCTGCGCGTCGAACGTCTCCTGCCACACAAGTTTGCCCATCGGGGGCTTGTGCCGGTGAAGAACCGATGCGGGGAGCGGCAGGTTGACGGCAAGCGAGGCCAGGAGGGCGACGGCACAACCGATTCGACAGCGGTGAGCAAACATAGGGAGCGGTCCTTACTGGTGTGTGACGGACTGGTTGGTCCCAGTGTCGCGCACGGTAAAAGCAGCGTGGAGGTCTGCCTTGGAGTTCTCACCAACCCACACATCGACAGGCCCCGGCTCGACCGCAAACGCGCGGCGCACCGGAGTCCAGAACTGCAGCTGGTCTTTGCCGATAGGCAGTCGGACAACCCTGGATTCGCCCGGCGCAAGCTCAACCGTGGCAAACCCTTTGAGCTCGCGCACAGGACGCACCAGGCTGCGGCCGGACTGATGCAGGTAAAGCTGCACCACCTCCGTGCCGGAACGGCTGCCGGTATTGGTTACGGTGACGGCGGCTGTAAGGGCCCCGTCCGGAGCGATGGATGTGCGGTCGAGCTCGAGGCCATGCACGCGAAAGCTGGTGTAGGAGAGCCCGAAGCCGAAGGGATACAGAGGCGCCGTGGTCTCGTCCCAGTAAAACGACTTGTAATCCTTGGCAGCCTGGTCGATCTTGGTGGCATTGCGCGCATAGAAAACGGGGATCTGGCCGGTCGAGCGCGGCCAGGAGAATGGCAGCCGGCCGCCGGGAGCGGCCTTGCCAAATAGCAGGTCCGCCACGGCGTGGCCGCCTTCCGTGCCTCCCTGCCACACCTCCAGGATCGCCGGGATGTGGGTCGAAGCCCAGGTGATGTCGAGCGGCCGGCCGTTGACGAGCAGTAACACGAGAGGCTTGTGCGCCGCCGTGGCTGCCGCCGAGACGCGCTGCACCAGTGCAAGCTGCCGCCCAGGCAATCCGATCGAAGCGCGCGAAGCGTACTCGCCGTTCATCGAGCCGTCTTCGCCGGCCACCAGCACCACCGCGTCGGCTTTTGTCACCAGCGCAACTGCCTTTTCGATGCCGGGGTCAAGTCCCGGATCGGGCGATCCCGCGGTCTCCGTCATCGTGCCCTTGATCGTGTCGGTGTTCAGCTCGGACTGCAGCCCGCGCTCAACCGGGGTGCCCGGCTCGTAGAGCACGGTCGTCCCTTTCCCCGCCAGCTCGCGAAGCCCGGCCAGGATCGTGACCGTGTCCGCCTTGTGCGCCTTGCCTGGCCAGGAACCCATCATGGCAGAGGTGCTGTCGGCCAGGGCGCCGATCACCGCCAGCGTTCTCGTTTCTTTGCTCAGCGGCAGTACGCTGCCATCGTTGCGCAGCAGCACCGAGGCGGAGGCGCCCGTCTGCCGAGCAAGCACGCGCGTAGCCGGATCGGTCAAGACCCGTTCCGGATCCCCAAGACCCGCAAACGGATGCTCAAACAGGCCAAGCTGCACCTTGACGCGCAAAATGGGCCGCACCGCCTCATCGATCTGCACAGCCGCAACCTTGCCGGAGGCGGCGTCGCCCGCGAGGAACTTGGCATAGGTTTCGCTCCCCATGTCCATGTTTTCCCCGGCGCCGAGCGCGCGCACGGCCGCATCGTCGAGGTCGCGGGCGTAGCCCTCGGCCTGCATCGTGTGCACCGCCCAGGAATCACTGACCACGAACCCTCGAAAGTTCCACTGGTCGCGAAGCACGTCGTGCAGGAGATAGCGATTGCCGCTCGCCGGGATGTCATTGAGCGACATATACGCGCTCATCATGCTGCCGATGCCGGCATCGACGGCAGCGTGAAACGGCGGCAGGTAAACGTTCTGGAGCTGCTCCTCCGGCAGGTACACGGAATCGTAGTCGCGCCCCCCGACCGGCGCGCCGTAACCGGCGAAGTGCTTCGCGCAAGCCAGTACGTGCTCCGGCGTGCCGAGCGCCGTCCCTTGCAGGCCCTTCACCTTCGCGACTGTCATGGCGGAGTCGAGCCACGGGTCCTCACCGGCGCTTTCGACGATCCTGCCCCAGCGCGGGTCTCGCGCGATATCGAGCATGGGAGCGAACGTCCAGTTCAGCCCGACCGCCGCCGACTCCCGCGCAACCGCGGCGTGGGTGCGCTCTACCAGGGCCGGGTCCCAGGTAGCCGCCTGCGCGATCTCCACTGGGAACAGGGTGCGGAAGCCGTTGATCGAGTCAAAGCCCAGTAACAGCGGGATGTGCAGACGGCTCTCCCGTACGGCCACCTCCTGAAAGTGCCGAAGCTCCGCCGGGTCTGTCGCATCGAGCAGCGCGCCGATCTCGCCCGAGCGGATGCGTTCGTCGCTGATCTTCTTCGGATCACCCACCTGCGTCAGCTGCCCGATCTTTTCGGCCAGGGTCATCCGGCCCAACAAGGTTTCCACCCGGGCGTCGGTCGAGCTCTCGGACGGTGACACCGCCTGTCCGCCCAGGGGCAAGCCGGCGCCGGGCAAGGCAAGGGCGCAGCAAAGCAAGGCAATGGGGGCTCGAAGGAAGCGTCGAAGGGGAGCGGCCGGGCAGTGCCGGCTGGCGAAGGGCTTCATAGGCGAGAGCCGGCCTCTGGACAGTGGCGACGGCAATCGCTAGTGAACAGGCAGAGCCACTCAGGGGCAAGTTAAGAGGCGTTTCCTTTTGAATCTCTCAGCAAAGTGGGCCCTGCTCCGGCACGTTAAAAGGTGTTTGCCGGCGCTGAACTGCTCCCCATTGCATAGTTTGACTCGCACTGAAAGCTGACGAAACGCCCGCGCTCTCAGGACGGCGCCACGAACTTCGCCACGGAGCAGCCTTTTTTTGCGACAGGAACAACGGCCCGGTCGGGCGAGTCGCATCCTGGCACGACGCAGTGCTCTATAATCGACCGGGCATACGCGACGAGCGGTCCAACCTACACACGCCTGGTTGCACACCTTCTTAGTTTCTTTCATGGCCGGTAACCATCATGCGACACACACTCTCCGCCTCCGCGCAATTACTCCTGACGCTTTGCCTGCTGTTGCCGGCCGCGCGAGGCTGGGGTCGGAGCTCGGATTCGGATGCCGCGAAGGTCGACGCCCAGGCGGCGCGCCTCAACAACGTGGGCGTCGCGTTGATGGACCAGCAATTCATGGAGAAGGCGCTGGCACACTTCGATGAGGCGCACCGTGCTGACGCCGGCGCAGCGGTTCCTCTGCTCAACAAGGGCCTGGCACTCATCTATTTGCGGCGCCTGCCCGAGGCGGAAGAGACTCTCACGGCCGCCTCCGCCCTCGACCCCGCCAATGCGAGGATCTGGTACAGCCTCGGGATCGCCCACTTTGGCGCTGGGGAGCAGAAGTCCGCGCTCGACGACTTCCAGCGCGCCGCCGCTATCGATATGTCCAGTGCCGACGTCCACTACTACCTCGGCACCATCCATCTTGCCATGGCCGACTACAGCGCCGCGGATGGAGAGTTTCGGAAGGCTCTCGAAATCACTCCGCTGCACGCCTCGGCGCAGTATGGCCTGGCACGCACGCTGCTGCGCATGGGAAAGACAGACGAGGCGAAGCAGCACCTGGCGCGCTTTCAGCAGATCACGCAGACCAAGATCGGCACGCTGCTGAGCGCGAACTACGGGGAGCAGGGGCGGATGGCGACAGCCCAGGATATGCTCGCGCCCCGGGCTGCTGCCGGCACGATGATCCCTGTGAAGTTTGTTCCGGCGAACCCCGCCCTGCCGGCTCCCCACCTTCGGCAGGAGCCACAGGCGCCCGGGCAGCAGAGCGCTGGACGGCAAACTGCCGGCGGAGCCTGCATTCTGGATCTGAATGGCACCGGTGAGAAGGACATTGTCGGGCTCGGCAGCGGAGCGAATGCGCTTCACGCGTTTCGTGTCGGCTCCGCCGGCGCCCCGGTTGCGGTCGATCTGGGAGGGAGCGGATTGCTCGCGGAGGGTCGCGGCATCGCCTGCGCGGTCGGCGACTACGATAATGACGGCCTGCCCGACCTCGCCGTTGCGCTTGAAGATCGCATCGTCCTGTTCCACAACCTGGGCCACGGCAAGTTCGCCGATACCACGAGCGCCACGGGGCTGCACTCGTTAAACCGTCCGCAAGGGCTCACCTTCGTCGATTTCGATCACGACGGCGACGCCGATCTGTTCATCACCGGCGCTGCCGCAGCACATGGCGCTGAGCCCAATGTGTTATGGCGCAATAACGGCAACTCGACCTTTACGGAGTGGACGAAGCCGGCCGGCCTGGGTGGAACAGGCGAGACATCAGGCGCCACTCTCTCCGACGTCAATAATGACCGTGCCGTCGACCTTGTGGTGACAGGCACCGGCGCTGCTCCCGCGGTTTTTGAAAACCAGCGGGAAGGTGCGTTCAAGAAGGTCGCGCTTTACGGAGATGCGGAGCCGGCTACGCGCGGGGTCATGGTTTTCGATTTCGACAAGGACGGCTGGATGGACGTGGCGGTCACCCATGCGGGCGCACCGGGCGTAACGCTGTGGCGCAATGTGCAGGGCGAGCGCTTCGAACGTGTTCCACTGCCGTTGAAAGACGCGACCGGTGCCTGGGGACTGACCGCAATCGATGTCGACAACGACGGATGGCTCGACCTTTCCGCAATCGTCGAGACGGCGGGAGGCGCGAGACTTCGAGTCTTCCGTAATATGGGCTCCGCGGGCTTCGAGGACGTGAGCGCTTCCCTGGGTCTCGACGGCGTGGATGTCGCGGGAGCACGGACGCTGGTCGCGGCGGATATGGACGGGGACGGCGCAGCCGACCTGCTGGTAGCCCGTGGCGACGCCCCTCCCCTGCTACTGCACAACGTGGGCGGCAGCCGCAACCACTCGCTTCGGCTCGACCTGACGGGGCTGGCGGACAATAAGCTCGCGCTCGGAACCCGGGTGGAAGTCCTGGCAAACGGCGCTTTTCAGAAGTTCGAAGTAGCCGGGGCTTCCGGTTACATGGGGCAGGGCTCGACCGAGATACTGGCCGGCCTGGGAAGCAGCGACCATGCCGACGTGGTGCGCATGCTGTGGCCGACCGGCGTACCGCAGGATGAGCTCGATCTGGCCTCGAGCAAGCCTGTGGCACTCGAAGAACTCGACCGCCGCGGCAGCTCCTGTCCGGTGCTGTTTGCCTGGGATGGTGCGAAATACCGGTTCGTCTCGGACGTGATCGGCGCCGCCGTGGTCGGTCACTGGATGTCGCCCACGACGCGAAATCAGAGCGACTCGGACGAATGGGTCAAGGTGGACGGATCGATGCTGAAGGCTCGCAATGGCTTGCTCAGCCTGCGCTTTGGCGAACCCATGGAAGAGATCAACTATGTGGACCAGTTGCGCCTCGTTGCGATCGACCACCCAGAGGACACGGAGGTTTACCCGGACGAGCGCTTCCTGAGCGAAAAACCATTCGCCTCCGGCTCGACGGTCGTCGCATCCGAGCAGACGCGCCTGCCGACGGGGGCCTGGGGCGACCATGGCGAAGACGTGCTGCCTCTGCTGGCTCATCGCGATCACAAGTACGTGCGCGACTTCCGGAACCTCAGCTACGGCGGCTTCGCCAACGACCACACGCTCACGCTTGACCTCGGGCAGTGGTCGCCCGCGCATCCGCTGCGGCTGTTCCTGCACGGCTTTATCGAATACTTCAGTGCCAGCTCGATGTACGCCGCGTGGCAGGCCGGGCTCCAGCCGCAGCCGCCGTCTCTCGAAGCGCAGATGCCCGACGGCACATGGAAAACGATTCTCGCTGACATGGGCTTCCCCGCGGGGCTTCCCCGGACCATAGTCGTCGATCTCACGGGCAAGTTGCCGGCCGGCGCCACCCGTGTACGCATGCGCACCAACCTGCAGATCTACTGGGACCAGGCGCTGGTCGATAACGGAGCGGCATCGTCCGCGCGCCAGTCCGAACTTCCCTTGACGCTTGCGACCGTGGCGTTTCGCGGCTATCCGAAGCAGGTCGATGGAGCCACGCCGGGCGATCTGACCTATGACTACCAGCAGATCAGCGCGACCGGCCCGTTCGGGTGGCAGCGCGGCAGCTACACGCGGTACGGCGCGGTCACTCCGCTGCTTAGACAAAAGGATGACCAGGATGTGATCTTCGGCAGCGGCGAGGAGATCGATGCCGAGTTCAGCGAGGCCAAGCTGCCGGCGTTGCCGGCGCACTGGAAACGCGATTACTTCTTCTACGCCGACGGCTATGTCAAGGACATGGACTTTTACGAAGCACTGCCTTTCACCGTGGCGCAGATGCCGTTCCACGGGATGAGCCAGTACCCGTATCCGGCCACGGAGCACTATCCCGATACCTTCAAAAGCCTGAGCTACCGGCTGCGCTGGAATGACAGATTCGAGACCGGTGACCGGAAGCAGCTCTACCAGTTCCGCTACGAACCGGCGGCTTCGTCGCCCATCCAGCCGAGCAACTAGAGCAAATCCCTTATTGGTGTAGAGTGCCGAAGCGGAGGCGGAACCAGGCTT
>CAXTSA010000033.1:0-14615 GCA_964246755.1 uncultured Acidobacteriaceae bacterium | reverse complement strand
GGCCGGGAGAGCTACGCTATTGATTTAGACAAGCCGCTCTCGTTTCAGCTTGCCTGGGAACTTCCGGCGGATCTCGGCTTCAAGCAGAAACTGCTGGTCAGCCGGTCGGACCGGGAGCGCCCATCTCTGTTGCGGGAGTTCTACAAGGAAATCCTTCCAAAGTTGCGAATGGGATTCGAAGGGCGCTCGGCGAGCTCGCGCAATGGTCACGGTCCAGTGATGTAAAGGCGTTGCCTCCGTCAAGCTCCGCCGAGTATGGCGGAAATGGGTCACGGAGGCCCCTGCCTGCTGGTCATTTATTCTAAAAGCGAGACCCGGACATTTCCCTGTGCTCGGCTTGAAATCTTGGACGGCAAGCATGCAGGGCCGTTGATCCAACGCACAGGCGCTTTCCCTTCCACTCAGGAGTCACCACTTCTTATGTCTTCATTTGCACAAGCGGCTACACACACACACGCTGGACAGAACGCCCTACCGAAAACGCTGGGGGAGTTGCGGGACCACCCACTTTACGGCGAAGCTCGTCTGCGCGAGCGAACCGTCAAAGATGAACTACGCGAGAATCTGATCGCGCGATTGCGAGAGGATGCGGGAAGCAAGACCGGGAAACGCGAGCCTATCTTCCCGGGCATCGTCGGCTATGAGGACACTGTGGTCCCGCAGATTATCAATGCCGTATTGTCAAAGCACAACTTCATCCTGCTGGGATTGCGGGGCCAGGCGAAGAGCCGCATCTTGCGCGCTCTGACGCATCTGCTGGACGAGTGGGCGCCGTATATCGCCGGCTCGGAGATTCGCGATAACCCGTGGAAGCCACTCGCCAAGTACTCGCGCGACCTGCTGGCGCAACACGGCGACCACACGCCAATCGCATGGATGAGCCGCGACGATCGCTATGTCGAAAAGCTCGCTACGCCGGATGTGACGGTGGCTGACCTGGTTGGCGACCTCGATCCGATCAAGGCGGCTCGCGGCGGCCAGGACCTGTCGAACGAGCTGACGATGCACTACGGGCTGCTGCCACGCGCGAATCGAGGGATTTTCGCCATCAACGAGGTTCCTGACCTCGCCGGCAAGATTCAAGTGGCGCTGTTCAACATCATGCAAGAGGGCGATGTGCAGATCAAGGGCTACCCAGTTCGCCTCAAGCTGGATGTTGCCATTGTTTTCAGCGCGAATCCAGAGGATTACACGGCCCGCGGCAAGATCGTGACGCCGTTGAAGGATCGCATCGGCTCGGAGATCCGAACGCATTACCCGGAGACACTCGAGGAAGGCATCGCCATCACCGAGCAGGAAGCCTGGGCGAAACGTGGCTCCGGAGAGAAGACCTCGAGCGAAATCGAGATCCCGCAATATATGCGCGAAATCGTAGAGCAAATCGCCTTTACGGCGCGGGGAGACAAACGCGTGGATAAGCGATCGGGTGTATCGCAGCGTTTGCCCATCTCTACCATGGAACTAGTGATTTCGAACGCGGAACGCCGGGCCTTGCTGCACGGCGAAGCTCTCGCACTGCCCCGGATCGGCGACCTGTATACCGCAATGCCCGGCATTACCGGCAAGATCGAGCTGGAGTACGAGGGTGAAATGCGCGGAGCCGACGTCGTGGTCCGCGAGTTGATCCGTGGCGCTCTGGGTACCGTATACGACCGCTATTTCAGCGAGACAAACACACAGCAGATCGAGCAATGGTTCAATCTTGGAGGATCGCTCAAGGTGGACGACACCGAACCGTCCGCCGCCATCGTCAACGAATTGAGGCAAATCCAGGGCCTGTTTGAGAAGTTGGCACCGCTGGGCGTGGCGAGCGCGGACGCGCCGGAGCGACTGGTTGGCGCGGCGGAATTTCTGCTGGAAGGCATGGTGGCGCATCGCCGTCTCAGCCGGAATGAGGAGCGCAGCTTTTCAGCGGGAGAAAAGAACCGTCGGAATGATCGCGAGCGCACTCCGGGCAACGACGAACAGGCGTATGAGGCCTGGCAGACACGCCGTTCGAAACGCGGCGGACTCAACTGATCGGCCCGGCAGCTAAAGAAAGCCCCGCTTGCGCGGGGCTTTCTTTTCCGCTGGAGTTCTACACGAATCCGAGATTGGTAGTGGAGAAGTTCGTGAGACCTGGCAACATGGTGCCCAGCGCGGAGTTTGGAACGCCGAACCAGGACGCCAGTGTCGCCGTGTACTGCGAGAGCGCAGTGGTTGGCACAAATCGGCCCGAACCGTCGATATCGTCGGGCCCCCCAAGTTGTAGGTTGGGTAAGCTGCCGACCACCTTACCACCTTTGACCGCGCCGCCTACGACGAAATGATGGCCGCCCCAGGCGTGGTCCGACCCGTTCGCGCTGTTCATCGACAGAGTGCGAGAGAAATCAGACGCCGTGAACAGCGTTACATTGTCATAAAGCCCGAGCTCCTGCATGACCTGGACGAAAGTGCCGACAGCCTGATCGACCATCCCGTAAAGCCCAGGCGGGGCTGCGTCTTGGCCCCCGTGGGTGTCAAAGCCGTTCGCGTCGATGAGAAAGATTTGACGGCGAGCGCCAATCTGATTCCGAAGCTGCATCATGGTCGCGACCGTATACAAGGGCCCTGATAGCGGATTGCTCGGAGCGAAGTTCGTTTTGAATCCCTTCGAATCGCCGACAATGCCGTTGTAGAAGGCGTTGTACTTGTAGGCCTGCTGATAGATTTGTTGGTCAGCCTGCAGCAAGTTGACCCCGTTGTTAAAGGTCAGCAGCTGCTGGGCCGCCGCTTCTCGCGGGTAGCACATGATTCCACCATCCGCACACCAGAACTGGGCCTGCTGGGCGCCGGGGCCCGCGGTAAACGGCGCTGAGTTCTTGCCTCTTCCGAAAATGGAAGCGTTGCCGACCAGCGTGACCATGGGCAAGTTGGGCGAATTATAAGTCGGCGCTAAAAGGTCGGAGGTCAAGCCAGACCAACTGGGGCCGATCCCCGGCTCGTAAGCACCGCTCTCCCAGGTTTCCTGCTGCTCATCATGCGCCATCAGTAGGCGTGGGATCTGAACACTCGTCGCTTTGTATTGAGCCGGCGTGGTGGGCTGTACAAGCGGACCGACGTTGGCGATCATCGCCGCCTTCCCTGAGGCATAGGCTTGTTTCAGGTTGCTGAACACGGGGTTCAGTCCATAGTTCGAGTTAGCCAGCGGAAGCAGTTCGCCTTGCGCAACGGCACTTGATCCGCGCGCCTGACTGTATGCAGTGTACTGGGCGCCCGAAAGGGGGACCAGCATATTGTTGCTATCGTTGCCGCCGCGCATGAAAAGGCAAACGATCGCCTTGTAGTCGGACGCATTGCTGCTCTGTGCAAGGGCTGCCATGGAGCGGAGCGGCGAGACACCTGCCAGTTGAGCAAGGGCTCCCCACGACGCCGTTTTCAAGAAACTTCTGCGTTGCATGTCACTCTCCAAGATGTTTATTTTGAGCGTGCTGTGGGCTTACACCATCACCCGGTACTGCGGCGAGGTAACAATGAGATATACCGCAGCGCGGACCATTGTCGCCGTGTCATCGTTCTTGATTGCGTTGACGATCGCTTGCTGCATCTCCTGGGTCATAGTTCCGTGCAATAGTAATGCGTCCAGCACATTCACCAGGTTGGTCGGTCCCCACTGTGCCGCGCAGTTATAGAACAAACTGCCCGGGCCGAGATTCAGACTGAACTCATTGGCTTGTGGAAGCGGTACGTTGAAGTTGTTATAAAGGGCGTCTTGTACGTGCAACGCCATCCAGACAATCGTCTGTACGTTTTCGTTCTGGAACTCTGGAGCGTATAACCCGCTACCCGCCAACTGGTAATCCGGCGAATAGTAACTGAAGACACTACCTTCGGCGCGCGGCTGCTCATCCATGTTACCGAGCCACATGCTGAAGATATGCTCGTAGATCCCTACGTTCGGGATGGTCGCGTTTGATGATGCCTGCATGGCCCGCATAACCGAGGCCCACCAAAGGATTGGATCACGCAGCTTGCCGCCGTTTGGATCGGATGCTGCGTTGAGCGAATCGCCCGCCCGCGCTTCCGGGTCCAGCAGAATGGCGCGTATGACGGACTTCATATCTCCACGAACGCCCGAGCCATTGTTAATGAAAATCCCGGCGACTCGACTGATGTAAGCAGGCGATGGATTGCTTCTTACAAGGCTCTGAATCAAGCGTCGCGATACGAAAGGCGGCAGCGAGGGGTCAGTGAAGATATTCTGCAGAGCGGCGTTCAAGTCCGCTTGTGCGCTCTGCCCGGCAGGGAGAACGGTCCCGCGCAGCAGAGTCTTGGCGACCGTGCTATGTGTGCCGGGAAGCGGAAGCATCGGGCAGTTCTGGCCGGGCGGAATTGCAAACCAATAATACTGGGCATCGTTCGGCTGGCTGCAATCGGGGCGAGCGAAGGTCCATCCCGTGTAGGCCAGCGCGAAATTCTGTACCTGGTCCGAGGTGTAGGTCGGAATCGGATTGCCGCTCCCGTCAAGCTTGGCAGTGCCGTCCTGGTTTAACGCAACCGTACCGATCGTAAACAATTGCATCAGTTCGCGTGCGAAGTTCTCATTCGCGTGCTGTCCATTTGTCGGCGCGAAGCTGTCTGCCATATTCAGGTAGGTGCCCATGGCCGGCGAGAGCGCAACGTCGTGCATCAGCGTGAACCAGTTACCCAATGCGTCGTTGGACAGGATGTTCATGTAATTCGGGATATAGCGTGGATCGACCGTATCCGCGGAAATTACGAACAGCTTGCTCAGTTCGAAGGCGACTCGCTGACGAAGCTGGTCTTGTCCAAACAGGATGTCATTCCACCAATAGTATTCGGTGGGGCAGTTCATGGTTGGGCAGTCGCCAATGGTCACAGGCGCTGAGTTCACCAAGGGTATCTGCAAAGCGGGAGCGGCAAATTGCTGATTAATCCAGTTACTGATGCCGATGGTTTCCACGTTTTGAGCGTCGGTCACCGTTGGGCCGAAGCTCGCCTGATTCAGAATGCGACCCGCTGCCTGTAAAGAGGTCGAGGTGCTGGAGTTCCAGGTGGTGTCCACCACTCGGCTACCCTGCGCAAATGCTGCAATCGAGGGCACTACCAATGCCCCAGCACAAGCCAAACGCGCCAGTACGCGACCCATCTGCTTGAAATATTTGCCACTGTGAATCATCTGCTCTGCTCCTTCGCTGTGAGTACAGTACCCGAAGAACCAAGTAATGCAATCAGGAATTTCTTATGAATTGTTTTGTTTGGGCATCTTTACCTTACATGGCAGATCTTACCCATTCTTCTTGCACTTATGACATGCCTCCTGCCGCGGTTTTTGCTCGCGTAACGGTACGAGAGAGCCATGCACCACGCACATTGCTGCGGCTTTGGTAACGGTACTGGGACCGGCGTTTACCACTTTCGGGTTGGAAACAGTCGATACGCAAAAGTTCTACGGCCCGAAAGTCTTCCTTTCCGATCCACGACGCGAAGCAGCATTACAGTTGCCTGCAGGCGCCGCAGGGCTGAGAATGAGGACATGAAACGCGTGCGCTACACCAAATACAATGGCGATCTTGCTGCCGAGCTAAACATGGAAGATCTGCTTGAGGCGCTTTCGGATTACCTGCTCGACTCGGGTTTCCAAAACCCCTTGACGCAGTTTCAGGATCTTGACCAGACGATGGAGGACCTAAAGGAAGCGCTGCGCCGGGCGATGGATTCAGGCGAACTGTTCGACGAAGATACTCAGGAGAAGATAGAAAAGTTACAGGCAGAAGGTAAATTTGAGCAGTTTCTTGACCAGCTAATGGACCGAATGGAGCAAGAAAGTTACATCCAGAGTAAAGGTGAGCCTTCGAGCGAGCCAGGGCAAGGGCAGAGTGGCGGCGGGGAAAGCGAAGCACGCTTCGAGGTCACCGACAAGAGCCTCGACTTCCTGGGATTCAAAACGCTTAGCAACCTGCTTGGCTCGCTCGGTAAGGCGAGCGTCGGCCGCCACGATACAGTGCATTACGCAACGGGAGTCGAGGCGAGCGGCGGCTCCAAGCTGTATGAGTTCGGCGACACGCTGAACCTTGACACGACCGCTACGCTGTCTTCTGCGATCGCCCGGCAGGGCACGCACATGCCTCTCGACCTTGAGTATTCCGATCTCCAGGTGCATCAGTCCGAGTACCAGAGCTCTTGCGTGACGGTGGTCATGCTGGACTGCTCCCATTCGATGATCCTGTACGGCGAGGACCGGTTCACGCCGGCCAAGCGTGTGGCCATGGCGCTCTCACACCTGATCCGGACGCAGTACCCGGCCGATTCGCTCTCCCTCGTGCTCTTCCACGACTCAGCCGAGGAGCTGCCGATCTCGCAACTGCCGCGTGTCAAAGTCGGGCCGCACTATACGAATACGCGTGAGGGCCTGAGACTGGCGCGCCGCATCCTGGAACGGCAGCGCAAGGACATGAAGCAGATCGTCATGATCACTGACGGCAAGCCCTCGGCGCTCACGCTGCCGGACGGCCGCATCTACAAGAACGCTTTCGGGCTGGACCCGCTGGTCGTCAGCGAAACGCTCGAAGAGGTGAACCGCTGCAAACGGTCGAACGTGATGATCAACACGTTCATGCTGGCGTCTGATTACGGACTGATGCAGTTCGTGCAGAAGGTGACGCAGATGTGCCGGGGCAAGGCCTACTTCACCACCCCGGACACGCTAGGCGAGTACCTGCTGATGGACTACATGCAGCGGAAGATGAAGACCGTGCATTGAGACTGTTCTGGCCGTCCAGAGCTCAAGAACAGCCTGACTCGGCCCCAGACTGATGGTTTCCGGGCTATCAAGCCGATTGCCTGCTGGACACCGTGCCCGCTCAGTGGATACCGGGCAGAGCGACGGAACTTGCCGGATTGTCGCGCCCCAGCCTGGTACGGAGAGTGCCGGCGAGGTCTGCGACGGTCTGCAGCTTGGCCGTGAGCGGGGCGGAGACGAGGGGCTCGGCCAGGGCTAGCTGCGAGTGGAGCAGGAGACCGGTAACGGTGTCGCGCAGCTCGTTTTCGATGGCTGTGGTGGCAGCTCGCATGGCGAGCTGCTGCTCGTGGTCGCGGCGCTGCAGGGCGGCGCGGACTTCGCGGATCAAGCGGTTGGTGCCAGAGATGGCGAAGTTGATCTGGAGCGGAATAGCCAGGCCGGCCTGCTTCCAGAGCAGTTCCGCGCCTTCGGGGCTTCCCTCAGCGACCGGCTCGTCGATCACGACAATCGAGTACTCGCGGCGGCGCAGGGCGGCCATGCCTTCGCGGCGACTGGGCGCCACTTCTACGGGAAGACCAAGCTGTTTGGACAGACTGGCCGCGCAGTGTTCCGCCCCCGAAATCCCTGTGATAATCAGTGCGCTCTGCATTGTTTCCCCCTGGCTGCGACGTCGCAGCTGTTTCAATTCCCTGTTGCGTTTCCCATGTCGTCTTCGCTGTCCACTCGGGCTATTGCATCGCGATCATCGTGTCGCCAATGCCGTACTCCTTGAGTTTGCGGTAGAGCGTCGTCTTGCCGATCCCGAGCAGCTTTGCGGCTTGCAGCTTATCGCCGTTCAGGCGGCGAATCGCGTCAACGATGGCGTTTCGCTCCATTTCCGCCAGCGATGTGACGCTGGATGGGTCGGCCGCTGCGGCTTCGAGCACCTCGCGCAGCGGCATGGTGAGCTTGCGCTGCTGTAACCGGAACTCGAGCAAGCCGGTCGGCATGTCGCCGAACTCCACCAGCGTGCCCGAGGTCATGGAACAGGCCCGCTCAAGCGCATTCTCAAGCTCGCGCACGTTGCCGGGCCACTCGTATTCATTCAGAACCCGGAGAGTGTCGTCGCTGAGCTCGAATTTTCTGCCGTACTCCTTGCCAATACGTTCGAGGAAGTGCGCGGTGAGCAGCGGAATGTCCTGCTGGCGTTCGCGCAGCGCGGGCAGGCGCAGGCTGACCACGTTCAACCGGTAGAACAGATCCTTGCGGAAGCGGCCTTGCTCAACCATCTGGCGCAGATCGCGGTTGGTCGCGGCAAGCACGCGCGCGCGCATCGCGACGCGGTGGCTCGCGCCGACCGGGCGCACCTCGCGCTCCTGCAAAGCGCGCAGCAGCTTCGCCTGGAGATCAAGCGGCAGTTCGCCGATTTCATCGAGAAATACTGTTCCGTCTGCGGCCGCCACCAACAGGCCATCCTTGTTGCGGTTCGCGCCGGTAAACGCACCCTTGACGTAGCCGAAAAGCTCGCTTTCGACCAGCGTCGGCACGAGCGAGCCGCAATCTACGGGCAGAAACGGTTTCGCGGAGTTGGGGCCATTGCCGTGGATGGCGCGCGCGACCAACTCCTTGCCGGTGCCGCTTTCCCCCAGGATCATGACCGGATGGGTACTATGCGCCACCTTAGAGAGGATGCGATAGATTTTGTCCATCTCCGTGCTCTGGCCGACGATGGTTCCGAGCGTGCCCTGGCTGCGAAACCGCTCGCGCAGGCGTCGGCTCTCCGAATCGAGTTGCCGCCGTTCGGCGGTCCGCTCGAGCACCGCAGCGAGCTCGTCCATGGCGAAGGGCTTGGTCAGGTAGTCGGTCGCGCCGGTCCGCATCACCTCGACGGCCGAGGTCACGGTGGCATAGGCCGTCATCACGATGACCGAGGTCTCCGGCCGGACCGTTTTCACTTCGTCCAAGAGGTCGATGGCCTTGCCTGAGGGCGATTTGAGATCAAGCAGCAGGACATCGGTACTGTTGCCGCGCAGGTATGCGCGCGCTGCATCGACCGAGTCGACGGGTGTGCGGCTGGTAGCCCCGCGCGGTTGCGATTTCGCAAACGGCGGAGCGGACTGCCGCGTCTTCATCCAAGATGAGTACGTGCATTTTCGCTGGCGACTGATGGGCCATAAGTGTTTGTATTTCTGTAGTGTTGCGGCCCATTCTAGAGTCTCTGGCGAGTTCGCTCCAGTTACGGAAGTACGCTTTTGCCCTATTTTGTCGTTAAAGCCCGGGTTTGGGGCAGGGGAGCTTGAGTTCGAAGGTGGTTCCGCGCTTGCGGGTGGAGGCGACGCGCACCTCGCCTCCTGAGGCTTCGACCAGTTCGCGGACGATAGAGAGGCCCAGGCCGGACGCTTCTTGGCTGGTTCCCAGATGGCGTTTGGAGCTGAAGCCGGGTTCAAAGATGTGATCGAGCGCATGGGCTGGAATGCCGGGCCCGTTGTCGGAGACGTGGATCAACACGGCCGGGCTGGTCCGGCTGAGAGCGCGTCTGGCAACGATGTGCACTGTGCCGCCGGACGGCATGGCTTCGCTCGAGTTCTTCACCAGGTTCATCAGCACGCGGAGCAGCGCATCCTCGTCGATTTCCACCGGGGGCAACGCGCTCTCGGCGGAGATATGGACCTCAACGTGAGCGCCGGCGATCGAGCGCAGGAGGCGGATGGAGTCTTTCAAGGCCTCGCCGGCACTTTTCGCTCGCCTGTGCGGGGTCTCCGCGGATTGGGAGCCATGGGCAGTTTTCGCCCTCTCAGCTCCAGACGGCGGCAGCTCGCGCAGGTTTGCGAGCTGGTCGACCAACCCTGTCAACGCGTTTGTCACGGACTCGAGATCCGCGGCGAGGTGAGCATGAGGAGCATGGAGGACGCCCGGTTCGTTGAGCAGGCCTGAGAGCATGGAAAGAGAGCACAGCGCGTTGCGGGCATCGTGCGCCAGGGCGGCTGTCGGCGAGAGCCTGGTTAGTGCGACGGCCTTTGCCCCTATCGGGACAAGTACCGGGACGAGGCGCGGCAGGGGCGCTGGAGCAGGCGGGATCGGCATTGCGCTTTCGGCAGGGAGGGAGCCTCTGTCCGGACGAAGAAACGGGAGGAGCTTCGAGGTCTGGCCGAGGATGCCTGTGTGGTTGTGCATGGTGCTCCTTTTGCGCTCGAAAGCCGCGCGTGCACAGCTTCCCTATGCAGGCGCGTGGCCAAACCGGATGCATTCAGCTAAGCCCCTTAAAATGTATGGTTTATCTAATGCAGTTGGCTTTCTCGCCTAAGGCTTGAAGCACTCAAGAGAAGACCAAAATGGAACAGCGTTCCCGCCAGAGCGGGCTAAGCCTTTGTTCCACAAAGGGTTGCAGAGGGTGTACCAATATGGGACGACTGCCCCCCTTCCCAATTCGGCACATGGGAGGCTTTTAGCCGCATTCCCTGGACTTTTGGTAGCCCTATGGGGCGCGTAAGTGCTCTGGAAGCAGGTTTTCACCGCTTTCGCTCCTCAGGATCACCCTCTTTTGAGCGAGAAGCCGAAAACAGGCAACTTGGCACACACCCTCCGAAGATGACAGCTTCCAGAGGGTGCATCGACGATCTGCCACACTAGAATGGAGAGGATGACTGACTCCTCCCCTGCCTTTTTCCGCCCGAACGGCCGTTCTCCGTCCGCACTGCGCCCCTTTTCGCTCGCGCCCGACTACGTGGGCACCGCGGAGGGCTCCGTGCTGATTGCGATGGGTGAGACGCGGGTGCTTTGCAATGCGTCGGTCGAACAAGGGGTGCCCGCCTGGATGCGCGGGGGCGGCCGGGGCTGGGTGACGGCTGAATACGGGATGCTGCCGAGGGCGACGCTGACCCGAAGCGCGCGGGAGTCAGAGCGCGGCAAGGTGGGCGGGCGGACGCATGAGATTCAGCGGCTGATTGGGCGGTCGCTGCGGGCCGGGGTAGACATGCAGGCGTTGGGCGAGCGGACGGTGATCCTGGACTGCGATGTGCTGCAGGCCGATGGCGGCACGCGCACGGCGGCGATTACGGGGGCATGTGCCGCGCTGGCGCTGGCGCTGGGGCGTATGACGACTGCCGGAGCGCTGAAGGCGAATCCGATGCAGCAGATGATTGGGGCGGTAAGCGTCGGGATTGTGGAAGGGACGACGCTGCTCGACCTGGCCTATGAGGAGGACTCGCAGGCCGAAGTGGACGCGAATGTGGTGATGGCTGCCGATGGCGGGTTGATCGAGGTGCAGGCGACCGCGGAGCGCAAAGCGTTTGGGCGGGAACGGCTTACGCAGATGCTCGACCTGGCGGATGCGGGCTTGCAACAGCTGTTCGCGGCGCAGCGGGAGATGCTTGTTTCCTGCAGTGTCGCGGTGCCGGGCGGCGGATAGGCGATGGTTCGACTCCTACAGAGGAGCGCGTGCTGAGGAGTTGGGGCGGGTGGATGGCGGGTCGTATCGAGTAGGATCGCGGCCGAACAGGGCGAAAAGCATAGGAAACGGAGAACATAACGATGAAGATCGAACTGACGCCAGGCAAGCTGGCCGGGCTGAAAGCGGTATCGAATGAGCGGGGCGTGATTGCGGCGGCAGCTATGGACCAGCGCGGGTCCCTGCAGAAGTCGCTCGCGAAGGCGAAGGGTGTGGCGGACGTGCCGGACTCGATGCTGGAGGACTTCAAGTCAATGGTGACAGACGTCTTGACGCAGTATGCTTCGGCGATCCTGCTGGACCCCGAGTTTGGGCTGCCGGCGACGAAGAAACGGCACTCGGCGGGACTGTTGCTGGCGTATGAGAAGACCGGCTATGACGCGGCCGAGCAGGGGCGTTTGCCGGATTTGCTGGATCACTGGTCGGTGCGCCGTTTGAAGGAAGCGGGGGCGGACTGCGTCAAGATTCTCCTTTACTACACACCGTTTGAAAAGAGTGACATTAACGATGTAAAGCACGCATTTATTGAGCGGATCGGGGATGAGTGCAGGGCGCATGACATCCCGTTTTTCTGCGAGTTTGTGGGCTATGACGTGCATGGCGAGGACGAGAAAGGCTTGGCGTACGCCAAGCGGAAACCGGCTATTGTGACGGGGTCGATGGAGGAGTTCGGCAAGGCGAAGTACTGCATCGATGTGCTGAAGGTGGAGGTGCCGGTGCAGATGAAGTTCGTCGCCGGGACGAACGCGTTTGGGGGCGAGCAGGCGTATACGCGGGCCGAGGCGCTCGAACATTTCCGCGGCGCGGCTTCGTCGACGCACAAGCCGTTTATCTATCTTTCGGCTGGGGTGACGAATGCTATCTTCATCGAAACATTGGAGTTAGCCGGTGAGAGCGGGACCAGCTTCAACGGCGTTCTGTGCGGGAGGGCGACCTGGGCGGACGGAGTTTCAGTGTTCGCGAAGGATGGGGAGAAGGCGTTTTCGGAGTGGCTGAACACGCAGGGGGTGGAGAACATCCGGAACGTGAATAAGGCGCTGGAGCGGGCGCATTCCTGGTATGAGAAGGTCAACATATAAGGGCAAACCGCCTGCGCGGCCGGCGGCCACTTCGTGGCGGGTGGCGTGGCGTGGGGTGGGAGTACGGACTTGGGTGGCCCTCCCGTTGGTCGGGATATGGCATTCTAAGGCCGTAAAAGTAGCGCTTAAAGTGCGCGCAAACTGTGTTTTTTGCGTGTTTGCGCGCGGGGCAAAAGCCGGAATATGCAGGGTGTTGCATAAGTATGCAAGCGGCACGGTACTTCCGTACCGTTTGCACACTGTTTTGCTTTTTCTGCGGGGCTTGACTCGGGAGTGCTGCGGAATGAAGTCTTTCCGGATTTTTTCCCGATTTGGGAATGAACTTCGCGGCAGGCCGCTTTTCCTCTTCCGAGATGGCCGATTGTTTGCCAAAAACGGATTCTGCCCGCCCGACACTCGCGGCAGCAGCAGGTCGTGCCGTGAAGCCCGACATCTCACAAGCGAGATGTAGCCGCCGGCTTTTCGTACTCTAGACAACACAGCCATGTATGCTAGAGAACGGTTCAGCGGAAATCTGTGCCGCGGGCGAGCAGCCTGAGGCAAAGCCCACTTGGTTCTCTGCGAGGCAAGACGCTCTCTGGAAGCCGCCGAAACTCGTACGAGGAAGGTTGGATTTCTGAGCGTTCACCTGATTAACCCCAGCGACAACTCCTTTGGCACAGCTGTGATTACGCCGCGTTGGCTTTTTGTCCTTGCGGCCGCAACCCCGGAGATTGCCGGCGACCCGATCCTGGTGGATGAGTCGATTGAGCAGGTGGTGCCGGAGACGATCCAGCCCGGCGATATTGTCGGGATCAGTGTACATACCGGCAATGCCCTGCGCGGGTACGCGGTGGGCCGGATGGCGCACGAGCGCGGGGCCTGGGTGGTGTACGGCGGGATTCACGCGACGCTGTTTCCGGAAGAAGTGCTGGAGCTGGGCGCGGCGCATGCGGTGGTGAAGGGCGATGGCGACGTGGCCTGGGGCAAGGTGGTGATGGACTGCTGGCCGGCAACCCTGGGCGCATCTACGAGGGCGGGCGGATCGAGGGCAAGCAGTTTCTGCCTGCGCGCTGGGACCTGATGCAGGCGGACAAGTATATGTGGGCGTCGGTGCAGACGATTCGGGGATGCCCGAAGCACTGCTCGTTTTGCAGCGTGTGGCGCACGGATGGACAGCAGCCCCGGCAGCGGCAGTTCCAGAGCGTGATTGACGAGATTGTGGACCTGCGGCGGCTGGGGTTTCGATTTATCGCGCTGGCCGACGACAACTTTTACCCAGTGACGCTGACGGACCTGCGGCTGGCGCGGGAGCAGAACAATCTTGCCCGGATCGAGGAGCTGACGGCGATCCGCGCGGAGCGCTACCAGTTGATGGAAGAGCTGGCGAAGCTGCCGAAGGACATGGTGTTTTTCACGCAGATCACGATGGAGGCGGCGGAGGATACCGAGTACCTGGACGCGATGCGGAAGGCCAATATCAAGGGCGCGCTGGTGGGGGTGGAGGCGGTGACGCCCGAGGGTTTGAAGGCGGTGTTCAAGGACTTCAACTACTCGGGCGAGGCGCTGGCGAAGCAGCTGCAGACCTTCAAAAAGCACGGGGTGCATGTGCTGGGTTCGTTCATCTTCGGGCTGCCGACGGACAAGCCGGCGACGTTTGACGCGACGGTTGCGATGGCGCTGAAGTCGGGGGTGACGTTTGCACAGTTTGTGATGATGACGCCGTTTCCGGGAACCGTGGATTTTGCGCGCTGGGAGAAGGAGCAGGCGAAGGACCCGACGATGGTCGACGGGGTGCCGATTACGCGGTACTGGCTGATTCCGACGGAGACGCGGCCGAAGATGTTCACGCCGCACCCCTCGATGAGCTCGGGGGAGATCAGTGACCGGACGCAGGGCGTGTGGGACCGGTTTTACAGCTGGCGGGCGGTGTGGGAGCGCTCGGCGTGCACGCCGAACTTGAAGGCGCGGATCGCGTTCCTGTTCCTGTCGAAGCTGTACCGGCAGATGTATGCGGGGACGGGCATTTCGACGGACAGCGCGCGGCGGAAGAAGTCGAAGACCATGGCGCGCTTGATGGCGAAGCATACCAAGAGACTGTTCGCGGCCAAGCCGATGCCTGGGCTTCGGTCGCCGGAGTGGGGGCTGGGCTTTACCTCGGCGGCGAAAAGCCGTCCGGCGCCGAAGGGCGAGCCGGCGGGTCCGTTTGTTGTGCTGCCGCGGAGCTGAGGGATGGGCGGGGCTCCGTGAGGTTTGTGAGGGAGTGGAGAGTGGAGGCTTGCTGACAAGCATGCTTCCTGTCGCTTAGGGTGACACTGTTGCGGGTGGGCTGAGGCGAAGAGCGGGCGTATGTGGAGCCCACATCTCAAACGCGAGATGTGGGGCACCCTTTTCTTGCGCGGGGCGTATG
>CAXTSA010000032.1:13614-14720 GCA_964246755.1 uncultured Acidobacteriaceae bacterium | reverse complement strand
CCACGCTGCTCGGTGGGCGGCTGGCGCTGCGGGGTCTGCTTCTGCTGCTGCTGCGCCCGCTGCTGATCCTGCAGACCACGCTGCACGTTTCGCTGATCGCGCTGCCGGTTCATCTGGTCCTGCTGCTGCGCCCGCTGCTGATCCTGTAAACCACGCTGCACGTTGAGCTGCGGTTGGACCTGGTTTTCGGGCAAGCGTTGCCCCTGCTGTGGCCGCGCTCCGACCGCATTGCCTCCCGCGCGCTCGAAAGCCTGCGTACGCCCCTGGAGGTCGGTGCGCTGCCCGTTGAACTGCGCCCGCTGCTGCTCAGGCTGCATGCGCGGCGCAACATTGCCGATCGGCACACCGGTTCGGCCGGCGCGCTCCACTCCGCCCTGGTTGGCGAAAGGGCGCAGATTGGCGGCCTGCGCTGTAGCAACCGTGCGGCCAGCCAGCGGGCGCCCGGCAACCAGCGTTTGCGGACGGCCGCCATTGCCTGCGAACTGCCCCCGATTGTCTCTCGCCTGCTCCATATGCTGCTGCTGCGAAGGCAGTGCGCCGTAATGCTGCTCCCGCGCGGCAGCCAGGTCGTGAGCGCCGGGGCGCACATCTAACCCGCCGCGACCGCCATTGTAGGAAATGCGGTTGTAGTTGTTGATCGTGACATTGTGCACGTACGTGTTGCGCACATTGACCGTGTTCACGCGGGTGACGGCGCGGTTGTAGAAGAAGCGGTCGTGGTTCCAGTAGCCGCCCTCGTATCCGTGGCCAAAGTAGCCGTAGCCATAGGAAATGCCGCCGTAAAACCCAATATGCGAACCCCAGTAGCCGTGATGGAACCCGTAGCGCGAGCCCTCGTAGCCCCAGTAGGGCGGCGTCCACAGGGCGCCGATAAACGGCGCGACCGCCCAGATGCCCGGCACCCAGAAGTAGCCGGTCTGGGCATAGTTCCAGTAGCCGGGCGTCCAGATGTAGTTATCGCCGGGGCAGGGCGGCTGCTCGTAATCGGGCAGCGGCGGCGGCGGCTGTTCGGCGTACTCCGGCTGCTCGTAGCCGGCCCCGGCATAGCCGGAACCCGCGCCGGGCTCGCCGGCATACTCGTCGGCATAGCCGCCCCCCTGCGGTGC
>CAXTSA010000032.1:0-13604 GCA_964246755.1 uncultured Acidobacteriaceae bacterium | reverse complement strand
ACGCCGTTTTGCCCGTAACCGCTGTCGGCCACCTCGCTCGCAGCCCCCGGACTGCCCTGCTGATTGGCCCCGGTATCCTCGGGCGGCGGGGGCGGCATCGCGGCCCCGCCCGGTGCCGCGTAGGAGCTGGAAGCGGCGCCCGGAGCTCCAGCCGCCGGTTGCCCGGAATATCCCGGCCCGGCGCTGCCCTGTGCTGCCCCAGCCCCGGCCACACTTGTGTTGCCCCCGCCGTTGACCGGCGCCAGATTCGCCGCGGCCGGGTCGCCCGAGTCCACCCCGCCCGAGTTCACCTTGTGACAGCCCGCAGCCGCAAGCAAAGTGGCAAGGGCGGCCGTTCCGCAAAGCTGCATCGCTCGATTGCGCATAAACGTTCTCCCGCGTTTCTCCTCTACTTCGATGCGTGAGCGAGGACCTGCCCGGCCTGCGAAAGTTGCATCTGTCTCCCAACGGGACAGCTCTGGAGCACCGCGGTCGGGACGGTCCTCGCGGTCGATGCATCGGTTCGCCGGTCGCTGCATCCGATGAATACATTGACGCAGCGGCCTGGAGTACCACGGGCCCGAAGGAGTGCCTGGATGAAGACGACTTGGGTGAGTAAGCGAGCGGTCGCGGTGGTCGCGCTGGCATTGCTGGTGGGCGCGGCCGGCTGCCGCAGTACCCCGAAACAGGCCACCGTGCAGCCCATACCGCACGCGCATATCTACCCGGACGTGAGCGCGGCAGGCGGCGACATCGATGCCGCCCTCCAAACGGCCAAGCGCGAGCACAAGCGCGTTCTGCTGGATTTTGGCGGTGACTGGTGCGGCGACTGCCAGGTGTTGAACCTGTACTTCCATCAGCCGGAGAACCAGGCGCTTCTTGAAAAGAACTACGTCCTGGTCGACGTAAACGTCGGCCGCATCGACCAGAACCTGGAGATCGGCGCGAAATACGGGGCCAACCTGAAGAAGGGTGTTCCGGCTTTGGCGGTGCTCCAGCCTAACGGCGACTCCCTCTACGGGCAGAGCGGGCAGTTTTCCGACATGCGGCACATGGAGTCCTCCTCGGTACACCAATTCCTCGAACAATGGAAGCAGTAGCGTCGCTCTGAGTGCAAAACAGGCCCGCGGCTCCCCTGGAACCGTGGGTTTTTCCCGCGCGCATCGTACCTAGTCTGTACCTAGTCTGAAAGGGTGGAGCAATGGATAAGGTGGCTGTACGGGAAGACCAGATCGTGCCAATGGACCAGGTAGCCCCGGCGGTACAGGGGCTGCGGATCGCGTTCGTCAATGTATTTGCCGTAACCCACACCGATGGCAGCTGGACGCTGATCGACGCGGGACTACCGGGGACCGACGGCATGATTCGCCGCTGGGCGGAGCGCCACCACGGCGGCCCACCCAACGCGATCGTCCTGACGCATGGGCACTTCGACCACGTAAGCGCCGCGCCCAATCTGGCCGAGGACTGGGGCGTGCCGGTGTACGCGCACCAGCTCGAGTTCCCCTACCTGACCGGCGAGCGGGAGTACCCGGCGCCGAACCCCGGCGCCGGCGGCGGCATGATGAGCCTGCTCTCCCCGCTCTATCCGAAAGGGCCGATCAACATCGCCGGCAGGCTCCAGCCGCTCGCCACCGGCACCGGCACCGTGATGCCGGGCTGGGAGGTGATCCACACGCCGGGCCACACGCCGGGCCACTGCTCGCTCTACCGGGCCGGCGACCGGACGCTGCTGGTAGGCGATGCGTTCTGCACCACCAAGCCGGAGTCGTTCTTCGATGCAGCCCTGGCGCAGGGGCCGGAGCTGCACGGGCCCCCGTCCTACTTCACCTCCGACTGGGCGGCGGCGCAGGACTCGGTCGAGCGGCTCGCCGCCCTGGATGTTGCGGTGGTCGCGCCGGGGCACGGCAAACCCCTCGCCGGAGCTGACCTGAACGGAGAGCTTCGGCAGCTGGCGACACGCTTTCGCGCCGTAGCTGTCCCCGGAAACCGGAAGCCGTAGGGCAGTCGTAGAACAGGGACATGCTCTACACTGCTGAAAGCGAGGAGGGCCGACTTGAGGAGAGCCTTCTGCAGCTTGCAAGCACGCGGGGGTTTGCGGGGGAAGTCCGCAGTTGTCCGCGAGCCATAGCCGCGAAGCTCTTGCGGGCCCATAGCCCGAGAAGCTCTTTTTGCGGGCCTATAGCTCAATTGGTTAGAGCAGCGGACTCATAATCCGTTGGTTCCAGGTTCAAGTCCTGGTGGGCCCACCACTTCCTGCCGCTCCTTCGCCTCAGCTTACGCCGAGCTTCCCTCCCCTTCGAACCACGCTTCGAACCACCGTCGCGCCTCTTTACCGCCCTGCTCTGCTCCGACGCAGGCGATGTATCCATCCGGCCTGACCAGAACGTACACGGCATCCCCAAGCGCCTCCCTGTACCGCACCTCGTCCCCGGACTCTCCGGCAAAGAGCTCGAGCGTGCGAGACTGCACGGCCAGTGCGCGAGACGTGTTGGAGGGCTTCTCGTACTTGTCGATAATGCGCACCGGCACGCCGAACCGCGCAAGCTCCATCGCCGCGGTCAAGCCCGTAGGTCCCGCACCGGCAATCAGAATGGGCCGAGTTTCCCGCGTGCTCTCTCCTCCCTTGGATGCTGAGCGAAGCAGCCATCCCTGGCATGTATCCGGAGGCTCGCAACGAAGAGCCGCCAGCCGCTGCTTCGCCCGGCTTTAGGGAGCAGGCTCGAGCGACGCACCCAGCAGATGCCCGGCCACTACCCTGCGGCCGACCAGCAGCGAGGCCTCATTTGTGAAATGGTCTTCGTCGCTCATCAGCGGCGCGCTCTCTTGGCCGGCGACATAGGTCGCGCAGCTTGCCGGGGAACAGAACATCCGCACCAGCGAAACATAGGGAACATGCCACCGGGTCTCGGCTTCCCGCTCGAACAGCGCGTCGACCTGGGCGGACTCGAGCGAGCGATGGCGGTAGGCGAAGCCCGGCTCATGGCGAATGATCCCAAAGGCGAGCAGACGGGGCAGCGGCGCGTCATACTCCTGCGTGGGGCCCATCAGGGTTACCGGGACATTGTGCGCTCGCGCCCACAGCATCAGCCGGTCCACGACCGCGACATCGCCCGCGGTCCATCGCGAAACAGCCACGATGCGGTCCACATGGTGGGTGCGGAGAAACCCGTTGAAAATCTCCTGCATCAGAATGCCGCATTCCCCGCCGGTTTGCGCGGGATCCGGGTGGCAGGCGGCGCGGTTGGCCTGCAGAATGTTGACTCCGGGCAGCGCCGTGGCCAGCCCTGCCCACACGGCTGCCGCATGGCTGTCGCCGATCAGCAGCCAGTTTTGCCGGCTGGGGTCCTCGCGCAGACACACCCCGGGTTTGAAGTCGCTCGAGCGGATCACCATGCAGGTACCAATGCGGAAGTTCATCGGCTCGTCCACGTAGGCCGCAACGCGGATCGCCTCGGGAGGGAAGCGCCCGGGGAGCCCGTGCAAAGCCAGCGCCGCACCGGCGCAGGCCAGCAGCGCCCCCGCCGAGACGCCGGCGAAGCGGAACGCGCCGGCACCCTTGAGCTTCAGCCTGCCCGCGCGAAACGGGCTCTCCACAAACCGCCACGAAAGCGTGGCCAGCACGAGGCTGACCGCGAACGTGATCGCGCTTGAAACCCGGTGCGGCAGCCCATTGCCCCACATCCCTCCCATGCTTTGAAACGCGACGATCGGCCAGTGCACAAGATAGAGCGAGTAGGAGATCAGTCCGATAAAGACTAGCGGGCGGATGGCCAGCAGCCTGGCCGCCAGTGTTTCGGTCCGGACCGAGTGCTCGGGAAGGCTCTGGCCGGTCCAGAGCAGCAGCGCGCTGCCTACGCACGGAAACAGCGCGGCCACGCCGGGAAACGGCATCCCGGCTTGGAAGAAGTGGATCGCAAACAGGATCAGCAGCAGGCCGGTCAAGGCCAGCGCGTTGCGCACGGCAAGCGAGCGCAGCCGCGGCAGCCCAGGCAGCGCCAGCAGCACTCCGCACAGCAGCTCCCACGCGCGCGTGTACGGCATAAAGAACGTGAGGATGGGAAAGCGAAAGGCACCAACCGCGCTGACCGCGAAGGAAACGGCGGCCAGCAGCACAAGCGTCCCCGGCAGGTAGCGCCGGAAACGCCGGTGCAGCAAGAGCAGAAGCGGAGGAAACAGGATGTAGAACTGCTCTTCTACCCCGAGCGACCAGGTCTGCAACGCCGGCCTTTCCAGGGCATGGAGATCGAAGTAATTTGAGTGGAGACCGAAGTAGATGTTCGACGCCGAAAAGGTCGCCGCGATCAGACTCTTCGAGAAATCCCTTAACTCCGATGGCATCGAGAACACAAGCGCCATCGCAATCGTGCCGAGAAGAGCGGCTACCAGGGCGGGAAAGATACGCCGGATACGCCGGACATAGAACTCGCGCAGGGAAAAGCGTCCGGAGTTCAGGTCAGATAAAAGAATGGTGCCGATAAGATAACCGGAGATAACAAAGAAGATATCGACGCCGACAAAGCCGCCCGAAAACAGACCCATCTGCAAGTGAAAGCCAAACACGGAAAGAACGGCGATCGCTCGCAGTCCGTCGATGTCAGGGCGGTAATTCAGCCGGTCGTGGTGACGGGCCGAAGCGCGAATCGAGCTCGCGGCAGCCGGCAAAGGATTCATTTGTCGCATAGTACACGGCCCCGGCAAACTCGACGGCATGCGAGCGGAGCATGTAGCGAAGTCGAACAGCGCCACAGAACCTGCCGCCGCTCGCCCGCCGAGGCCGGTCGTTCTACAATTCCCCGGGAAGCATCCGGCCATCCACAGCCGCGCGGGAGCGTATGAACGGTAGTATCAACCGGAGTATGAACGGAGTATGAACCGTAGAAAAGTGCTAGGCTGTCTTGGCTCGGGCGTCTGCGCCGCTCTCGCGGAACGGGCCATCTACCCCCTCCAGGCTTCCTCAGGCCGCGGCCAGCCGGTAGAGGTCCGCGTCGACGAGAACCGCGCTTTTGGTTCCATCCCCCGCGACTTCCTCGGGCTGGGCTACGAGATTTCCACGGTCGCGAGACCGGGCGTGTTGAGCGCCACCGACCGGGTCTACGTCGAGCTGGTGCGCACACTCGGACCCTCCGGCGTCATCCGGGTTGGCGGCAACACGGCCGATTACGCCTCTTACTCCGAACAGGGCAAGCCCGTTTCCACCCCCAAATCGACGGTGGTCAACCGCGCGTCGTTCCGGGGGCTGCGCAGCTTTCTCGACGCGACCGGCTGGAGTCTGATCTGGGGCCTGGATCTCGGCCAAAGCACCGTACCCGAGGTCGTCGAGGAGGCGCAGGCCGTCAGCGCCGCTATGGGGAACAAGCTGCTGGCCTTTGAAGTAGGCAATGAGCCGGACCTGTTCGTGCACGAGGGGCACCGCCGGGGAAGCTATACCTTCGCGGACTATCTAGCCGATTACAGGCGTTATAAGTCCGCGATTCGGGCCAGGCTGCCCCATGCGCCGTTCGCGGGGCCGGACGTCGCCGGACAAACAGACTGGGTAGCGCAGTTCGCCTCCGCCGAGGGAAGCGACCTGAAGCTGCTGACGCATCACTACTACCGCGGTGGCCAAAGCCCCAGCAGCTCCTACGCGATGCTGCTGCACCCCGATCCCAATCTGCTGCGCATGCTCGGTTCCATGCAGCGGGCCTCGGTCGAGGCAAACGGCCTTCCCTACCGCATCTGCGAGACAAACTCGTTTTCGGGCGGCGGCCGGCCCGGCGTCAGCGGTACCTTCGGTGCCGCGCTCTGGGTGCTCGATTACCTGTTCACTCTCGCCTTCCATGACGCGGCGGGAGTGAACCTCCAAACCGGGGTAAACCAACTCAACTTCATCAGCTCGTATTCGCCGATCGGCGATGACGAAGAAGGGACCTACACGGCGAAGCCCGAGTACTACGGCATGCTCGCCTTCCGGCAGGCGAGCGGGGGCCGAAGGGTCGCCGTCGAGGTCGCACCCGGAGCGTTCAACCTGAGCGCGTATGCCGTGACCGAAGGGCGGCAGGTGGTCGCAACCCTGATCAACAAAGACGTGTCGGGGCCCGTGGCGGTCGATCTCGGATGCGCTCGCCGGCTTCGCGAAGCCACGGCTCTGCGTCTGGAGGCACCCAGCCTCGAAAGCAGCACAGGGGTGACGCTCGGAGGCGCTCCGGTGACAGCCGCTGGGCGCTGGAAGCCGTTGCCGCCGGATTCGCTCAAGACAAGCCCGGCGGGCGCTCGCATTGAGCTTGCTCCTCACAGTGCCGCGCTCGTTACCCTGCGGTTCTAGGAACAGCAGCACATGGAGATGGCGCACATGGACGAGGCACTAGGGTTGTTGCCGACCGAGGCGCGGCATGAGGGCACGGCGGAGTTCGACGCTCTCTCGACGCTCGAGATGGTGCGGGCCATGCATCGCGCGGATGCCGAGGCCCTGCTCGCAGTAGAGCGGGCAGGGCCTCAGATAGCGGCCGTGATCGACGCCGTGGCCGAGCGGCTGCGGAGCCGCGAAAACGACGCCGGTGGCCGGCTGCTCTACCTGGGCGCGGGCACCTCCGGCAGGTTGGGCGTGCTGGATGCTTCGGAGTGTCCGCCGACCTTCTGCACACCGCCTGAGATGGTGCAGGCAGTGATCGCGGGCGGAGACAGCGCGCTGCGGCACGCGGTCGAAGGCGCGGAGGACGACGGGGAGGCCGGCGCCTCGGCTGTGCGGGAGCGGGGCGTCGGGCTCCGGGACGTGGTCGTGGGGATCGCCGCAAGCGGACGCACTCCCTTTGTTCTCGGAGCTCTGCACGCGGGCCGCGCTGCCGGCGCGTTGACCGTTGGGGTGAGCTGTGTGCCGGGCTCGCCGGTTGAGCGGGCAGGCCAGTTGGCCGTCACTATGGCAACGGGCGCTGAAGTCATCACCGGCTCGACACGCCTGAAAGCGGGCACCGCGACCAAACTGGTGCTGAACATGATCTCGACCGGCGCAATGGCGCGGTTGGGCTACGTACACGGCAACCTGATGGTCAACGTTCAGGGAACGAACCGCAAACTGCGGGATCGCGCAGTCCGCATTGTGGGGGAACTGACCGGGCTGGACCCTGAGAAGGCTGCAAGGGCGCTTCGAGCGGCAGGCGGCGAAGTCAAGACGGCGGTGGTGATGACGCGCGCCGGATTAGGAGTGGAAGGAGCACGGGCGCGGCTGGCCTCCGCCGGAGGCGTTCTGCGCCTCGCGCTCGGCGGCAAGGCTTGAGCGGGGCGGCCTTTCGGCCGCGTCCCGCTTCAACGCAGTGCAATGGAAGAACCGATGCAGCACTTTACCCCTTCGGGTGAGCCGGAAAGGATGAGTCCATCATCCCCCGAGCTTCGCGAGAGGCCTTCGAAAGAGCCGGTTTCTATTCTGCCGTCGGCAAAGCCCGAGCGTGAGAGCAAGCCGCGGATGGTTCTACTTCTCGGCGGCCTTTTTCACTGGAGCGATCGCGTCCTTGGCGGCCTTGGCGATACGGAACTTGACGACGGTTTTCGCCTTGATCTTGATCGCTTCGCCGGTCTGCGGATTGCGTCCCGTGCGCGCCTTGCGCTCGGCCTTGACCAGGCGTCCGAGACCGGGGATGACGAAAACACCGTTTTTCTTCGTTTCCTTCACGGCAGTATCAGAGAGCAGGTCGAAAAATGCGACGGTCTGTTTGCTGGTGAGTTCTAGCTTTTCGGCCATTTGGCGGACGAGCGCGGTCTTGGTGAGTGCGGTTGCCATGCGGGCGGTTCTCCTAGTCGGAAGTGTAAGCAAAAGTTCGGGCGATGGGGAACAAGTCAAGCGAGTTTCCGCTAGCAATGACGCGGGTTCCCTCTCTCGCCTCCCGGGTTTACCTTCGCGGTTCGCTCCCCCTGTTGTCAACACAAAACCAGTGTTTATGCGGGTTTTACCTGCTTTTTTAGGTTTTTTGCCCGTTTGTTTGAGGATTTTTATTACCTTAGTCCTTTTTTCGACTCGGAACAGCACTGGCGTCAAGCCTGACCGCATGTACCGAATGTTGCCCGATGCAGGTGCAGGCGGCCCAAAAACAAGTATTGATTACACGTCGGAAACGCATACAGATGCGCTTCACAGGAAAACTTTTCATGGTAACCGAGCAATAGCTTACCAATGAGCTGTGACGAATTTGAGCTTCTCAAAAAAAAACAAAGTATCTATGGAGACGACGGAGACGACCCGGGGGAGCGGCGCTAGGAAACACGCCGCGGACTCGGACCTCACCTCGGGTTCATGTCACGGGAAAAGCTGCCGATAGAGCAACTACCGAGAACCCGGAACAAGGCAGCGGAACTGGCTTTCGGAATTGACCTAAGGACATCAAGGGCGATGACTAAAACAAAAAAGGCACTCGTGATTGGGGCTCACCCGGATGATTGCGCTTTGGGAGCGGCCGGCTTCTCTGTTCTGCTGCGCCGTTCCGGCTGGAATGTGACATTTTTGACGATGACCGATGGCGAGCTGGGCGGAGAACCCGGGCTCCGCGTGGATGAAGAACGGGTGAGCGCGGCCATCCTCGATGTAAGCCTCGACTTCGGCCACCTGCCGGACGGCTCCATGAGCGGGCGGCAGACAGTCGAGGTGCTTGAGGCAAAGCTCGATCTGCACAAGCCGGATCTGCTTCTGACGCATGCGCCCACCGACTCCCATGCGGACCATCGCGTGTTGAGCGACTCGCTGGTATCGGCCGCGCGCCGCCACGCGAGCATTCTTTTCTATGAAGGGCCGTCGACACTGCAGTTCGCCGCCTCGCTCAAAATCGACATCGCACGTAGCTGGGACTTGAAAGTAAAAAGCCTGCTGGCGCACGCTTCCCAGCGCGAACGCGTGCGGACAGTCGAGTGGGCGGAGTCTGCGGGCCGGCACCGTGCGTGGCCGCACTACCGCGGCATCTGCGAGGCGTTCTCGCCGGTGCGCATGGATCTCGACCTCATGGTGGAAGTAGCAGCCCAGATTCAAGTTCCGCTCGGAGCTGCCGATCATGTCCATGGAAGCAAAGCGGCAAGTTCTCATACCTGGAGTATTGTGTAATGCGTTCAGTCAAGGTGCTGATAGCCGGCGCGGGCCCATGCGGCCTGGGTGCGGCACTGGAAATGATCGAGAGCGGGCCCGGCGGCGACGGAGATTACCTCATCGTCGACGGGGGCAAACAACCTGGTGGCTGGGCGTCTTCTCGAACCACCGCTGAGGGCTTCACATTCGACTTCGGTGGACACGTACTGTTTCCCCATAAGCACTACGCGCGTTTCGCGGATCTCCTTGCGGGCTTGCCGATCGGATGGGCATCGTCTGTGCCCCAGCGCGGCGTACAGGTAGGAAAAAGTTTTCTGCCGTATCCGGCCCAGCGTAACCTGCAGCGCCTGCCCTTGGGCATGCTGCTGCGCGCCTTCGGGAGCACCGCGCTGCACCGGATTCGAACGCGGAGAACCGGCAGGAAAAGCGCGCCGGAGGGCGCCGCGAGGAACGGCAAGAGCGGCGATCTCGGCAGTTATCTGCTGGAGCACTTCGGCTCCTACATCACGAAGATACTGATGGGGCCCTTGAACCGAAAGCAGTGGGCGCACGGGCCGGAACATCTGACGGATGTCTGGGTTCGGCACCGCTCGGGCTCGACGACGCGCAACGTCGCGGACATGGACCTCGGCCGGATGATGCGCAACCTGCTGCTCGGCAAGGACGACCCGGGTTGGACGCCGGAGACCAAGGTGACGTACCCGGCGCAGGGCGGCTCGGGCGCGATCTGGTCGGCTGTGGCCAGCGCAATTCCGGCGGAGAAACTGCTGCTTGAAACCAGGATCGTGTCTCTCTCCCTGAGCAACAAGACGGCCCTGCTGAGCACGGGCGAAACCGTTGCCTGGGAGCAGCTGGTCTCGACGATGCCGCTCGACGACCTGCTGCGCTCGGTCGAGGACCGGCCGGATCTGGCGAGCAAGGCCCATGGGCTCGTCAAGGCTCGCTCGCGCCTGTTTGGGTTCGGCGTACGCGGCGAGCTGCCGGCGCGCTACCGGGGGCTGCACTCCTGCCAGGTAACGGCCGAGGATGTCCCGTTCTGGCGGATGAACTTTCCCATGACGGTGAGCCAAGGCAACGGACCGGATGGATGCTTCTCCATGCTTTGTGAGGTGAGCGAGCCGTCCTCAGAACCGGCACAGCCCACCGAAGATCTGCGTGCCGAAGTGGAGGAGAGCCTGTACCGGATGGGGCTGCTCGGCCGGCCGGGGCTCGAGGTCGCATCCCGCTGGGAGTACACGATCGAGCACGGCTACCCGGTTCCGTTTCTGAGCCGCGATGCCCTGCTGAACGAGATCCATCCATCCCTCGAACAGGCCGATGTCTACAGCCGAGGCCGCTTCGGCGCCTGGCGGTATGAGATTTCAAACCAGGACCATGCCTTCATGCAAGGCGTGGAAGTGGTCCGCAGAATCCTGTTCCGTCTTCCGGAGGAAACCTTCGGCAACGCGGTGACGGTAAACGAGGCCGCTATGCCCAAGAGAATGGGAGGCATTCTGGAAGCAGCGCGCGAAGCGTTGCAGCAGCCCGTCAGCGTGAGCGCAAGCTAACGCCCAGGCGTGGGCGCCAATCATTGCCGCGAGCTTGCGGCGCATCGGTTTTAGGCGACGCTGAGGGAGCGTCGCCTTCTTTTTGCGCCCTTCCCCGTTTCTTTCGCTGTATGAAAAGGGTATTGGCGTGTGGCCTCTCCTGAATGAAAAGCCAACCCAGGGTACCTCCAATTATTAACTATTACCGCTTGACCTCGGCTTTCTCACCCCTTGCTTGCCGCGGACTTTTTTTCCTTCGCCTTTTTCGCCGCGGACCCTTCGGAGGTCTCAGCTTTCTCTCGCTTTTCCTTGACCGCGTGGTACTGTTCCAGCAGTTCGTGGCCCTTTGCGGCCAGCTTTTTTGCGTCCGAGCCGGTCTTCGGCACAGGTTCACCCCAGGCATGCGCTGAAAGCGCCAGGCGCGTCGGTTCGCCATCCCGCTCCATCGGCCCGCGCGGATTCGCGAAATGCCGCCGCAAAAACGAGCCCTTGCGCACCATCTTGTCCGGCGTATCGGCTGGACCCTGCACTCCGGGCCGCAAATGCGCGCCTTCCTTCTTCGCGAACGCCTTGCGCCCTTCGGCCGTCAGGCCTCCCTCGGGATCCTTCGTGGCCTTCTTCGCAGCCGTCTTTCCAGGCTTCTTCGCTGCCGCCGTCTCTTTCGCCCCTACCTTTTCCGTCACCATGCGCGCCACCTTTCCGGCATGGATGCGCCGTTCCACCCGCGCGTTCCCTTCTAATGCAAAGGCGAACTTCACACCATCCAGCCGCCGCGCTTCGAGGGGCGCGTGAACCGGGGCAAATAGAATCGAGGCATGGATACCCCTTTCCTCCGCATGCGGCGCTTGCGCCAGACCCCCGCGCTGCGCTCGCTCGTGAGGGAGACACAGCTCGAGCCGTCGCAGCTCATCCTCCCACTCTTCCTCTGCCCCGGCGAGGGCGTCCGTCGCGCGATCCCTTCCATGCCCGGGGTATTCAATCTTTCGCTCGACGAGGCGGAACGCGAAGCCGAGCACGCAGCCCAGCTCGGACTGGGCGGCCTCCTGCTGTTTGGTCTGCCGGAAACAAAGGACGAGGCAGGCTCGGGCGCCTGGGCCGAGGATGGCATCGTCCAGCGCGGACTGAGGCGGCTCAAGGCGAATCGCAGCCTTCGCGATCTGGTACTGATCGCCGACGTGTGCCTCTGCGAATACACGACCCACGGCCACTGCGGCGTGCTGCACTCGATTGACGGCGAACAGCACGTGCATAACGATCTCTCGCTGGTCCCGCTCGCCCGCACCGCTGTCTCGCTGGCGAAAGCAGGCGCCGATATCGTCGCACCCAGCGACATGATGGACGGCCGCGTCGCAGCAATCCGGCGCGCGCTCGACGCCGCCGGCCGCGAACACACCCCCATCCTCAGCTACGCGGCCAAGTTCGCCTCCGCCTTTTACGGGCCGTTCCGTGAAGCGGCCGACTCGGCCCCGCAGTTCGGCGACCGCCGCGCCTACCAGATGGACTCGGCCAACCTTCGCGAAGCTATGCGCGAGATCGAAGCCGACTTAGCCGAAGGCGCCGACATGATCCTGATGAAGCCCGCGATGCCCTACGCGGACGTGATTCGCGCCGCGCGCGACCGCTTCGACGTCCCGCTCGGCGCCTACCAGGTCTCGGGCGAGTTCAGCATGCTCAAAGCCGCCTTCGAACGCGGCTGGCTCGAACCCGACCGCACTATTCTCGAGTCGCTCGTAAGCCTGCGCCGCGCCGGCGCCGGCTTTATCGTGACGTATTTTGCACAGGACGCGGCGCAGGCCCTGAGCTAACCCAGTTCGACTGGCTCTTCTCCCCCCGATCACGCACAGGGCCGTGGCGTTGCGATAGATAATAGAGAAGTGGCCTTCGCTGACCCTATCTCCGCCCCGCTAGCCGAATTCGCCCGCTCGGCCCTCGAATGGGACCGCTTCCTGGCCCTGCTCGCTCCCTACGCCGCCTCCCCGCTCGGCCGCGACTGGCTCGCCGCCCTCGCACCTTCTGAAAACCTCGCGTGGATCGAGCGCGAGCACGCCCTCGTTCATGAAATGCAGCTCCTGCTCGCTGAGGGCATCCGCCCCTCGCTCGGCGGCCTCTCCGACCCAACGCAGATCCTTGCGAAATCGCGCCTCACCGGCGCCGCGCTTGAGCCGGAGGAAATCCGCACTCTCCTGAGCCTCGCCGGCGCGGTCTCCTCTTGGGCCGGCACCATGCGCACCCCGCCCGACCGCTACCGCGACTCCGGACTGCCCGGTCTGCGCGCACTCTCCGAGCCAATCCTGCACGCCGACCTCCATCCGCTGATCGAATCGGTTTATGCCAAGCTGCTGCCGGACGGCTCGCTCGCCGACTCCGCGTCTTCGGAGTTGAGCCGCATCCGCCGCGAGATCGATCGCCAGCAGCGCTCGATCGAAGACTCTCTTCGTTCTGCCCTCCGTCGCCTGTCCGAGGGCGGCACCGTGCAGGATGAGCTCATCACCATCCGCGGCGATCGATTCGTCATCCCGGTCAAGGCCGAGGCCAAGCGCCGCGTCTCGGGCGTCGTCCATGGCGCCTCCTCGTCCGGCCAAACCGTCTATCTGGAGCCGCTTGAGACCATCGAGCTCAACAACGACCTGGTCCGGCTGTTTGAAGACGAGCTCGCCGAAATTCACCGGATTTTCCTCGCCATCACCGCGCAACTGGCCGCGCAATCGCACCTGCTTCTTCCTGGCGCGAGCATTCTCGCGACCGTCGAAACGCTGCTCATCCGCGCGCGGTTCGCCCAGGAGTACGACTGCGTTCGCCCACGCTTCACCACCGGCCCGCAGGCCGAGCTTCGGCTCGTCGCGGCGCGTCATCCTCTCCTCGAACATCGATTGAAAGAACAAAGCAAGACCCCCTACGCGGGAGCCGGTCACTTCGGGACGCGTCTTCTGACAGATCCATTCACACCGGGCCATCCTGGGCAGAGCAAAGGACCTGCTCTCTCCCCGCGCGACCAGACCACCAACCCCGGCATCGACGGGGCGATAGGCCTGGCCGCACCAGCCGGCACCCTCACC
>CAXTSA010000031.1:5914-14853 GCA_964246755.1 uncultured Acidobacteriaceae bacterium | reverse complement strand
ATAGCTCTGCAGCAACTGCCTGAGCAGATCAAACAGGTGCAGGCGCTGCTCGGCCAAAATACCTCAGGAAATAACGGATGACGCCGACACCTCCAGCCCTCGCATACCGCCGCGCCGCTACCCAACAGGCTTCTATCGTTGGCCTTGTAATTGCTCTCTATGACACGCTTGCGGGCGATCTCCACAGGGCAATTGCAGCCATGGACCGAAACGACATTGAGGACCGAAGCCGGCATTTGAAACATGGGTTTGCGGTTCTAACACAGCTCGATAGCCTCGTCGATATAGAGCGGGGTGGACAGACGGCAACAAATTTGCGCAGGTTTTACAGCTACATACGCGAGGAGATGCTCCGTGCTCAGTTCGCGCGGGATGCTCAGATACTCGAGCGTATCTCCACGTTGCTGCTCGACGTACGTGGTGCTTGGCAGCAGGTCGACATGCGCGCAACAAGGGAAACCAGCGCAGCTTTCACTGATGTTGCCAGCGATCTATCTGTTCAGGATCGAGCCCCCCTAAATTGCCTTGCCTGACGCTAGGATGTTTAGTCCCGGCATTTGGTGGATTGGATCGAGAGTAAGTCTGTTTGGGGGTTGCGTTCATGGTCTGCATGGGTATTCGTAGGGCGTAAGCCCTTTGAGAATCTTGAGTCTTCGGGCGAAGTTGTAGGCCCGGAGGAAGTCAGTCAAGTGCGCTTTGAGTTGCTCCTGGGTGTAGTAGACGTAGCGCTTGACGGTAGCGTCCTTGATGGTTGGGTTCATGCGATCGACCTGCCCGCTGGTCCGCGGATGATTAGGCTTCCTGAGCCGGTGCTTGATCCCATGAAGGAGGCAGAGCCTATCGAAAGGGTGGCAGAGGAAGCGTGCGGTTGGCCCCTGCCGGTTCTTCGGCAGGTCGGCGAACTGGATGCCGTTGTCGGTGAGCGGGTGTGGATGCGATACGGAACTGCTTCGACGAGCGCTTGAAGGGACGGCGGCCGCTCGCATATCGTCTCTTTCCACGAATTCAACGACGGCGAACTTCGAGGTAGCGAACTTCGAGGTACGGTCGATGGCGACGAACAAGTAGAGCTTGCCCTCAGCGGTTCTCACCTCGGCCAGGTCGATGTGCAAGAAGCCGATTGGACACGTGTCGAAGTTCTTCCGGCTAGGTTGGTCGCCCTCGACCTCGGGCAGGCGGCTGACGCCGTGACGCTCCAGGCAACGGTGAAGCGAAGCGCGACTGAGCCAGGGATCGTGGCTTGAAGAGCCTAGAAGCAGTCGTCGAGCGGCAAAAGCGTGTGTTTGCGAAACGCCACGACGATGGCTTCCTGTTCGAGGGAAAGAACCGTGGACTTGGGAACGGTTGGGGCCTGTGCGGCGATCGGCAGTGGACGCGCGCTTTTTCCATTTGGCGACGGTCTTTGTGTTAACGCCATGACGCCGAGCCAGCGCCCTCATGCTCTCTTGACTATGCTGTATCGCTCGACGGACCGCCTCTGTCGTGGTGGCGCTCCGATGTAAAACCTGGCCCATGATGCCTTCTTCTCGCGCTCGAAAAGTGTGCACCACCAAGCGCCGGGCTTAAACACCCCAGTCACAGAAATCTTTCACGTCTGCCCGCTCGCCTGGCCTTGGTGGCTTTTCGCGCTCTTGCGGCGGAATCGCAGCCTTGTTCAGACCGTCCCTGAGCCTCGAACTGAACCGTCGCTTCTGGGTTCCCCTTCTGCTCTCCAACGAAGATCAGCAAACATCAGTCTTATTCAGGCTGTCCTTAAAGATGATCTGAACGAAGTGCTGCGTGAGCTGAGGGAAGGAGAATGGCTCTAACCTGGATTCCCCTTCCCGTTCAAACTACTTGTCCGGCCCTGGTTGCGCTCCTGTGATGGGATTGCAGCATGGCTGCTGCCGAGGCTTGAACTCCATGAACTCGACTCGAACTTCATCGGGGTCGTAGAGGTTGAGCTGGACTTTCCCGTCGCGGCCCATCTGCTTTTTTGAACCCTCGTTCGGCTTCCAACCGCGCTCGCCGAGTTTCGCAACGACCGTGTCCATGTCGAGGACGCCGAGCGAAAAATGGTCGTCCACACCGATCTGGCGACGGCTCGGTGTGGGCGGCGCGTTGAGCATGTACTCGATCCAATCCGTGCCGTCGGGAACCTGGAGCGAAACCCAATCGGTGGTGCCTTCCTTCATGCCGCCGGACCAGTAGGAATGGAAGCCGAGGATGTCTTTGTAGAAACGGTCCTCAGACGCGGCCGAGTGGACGATGAGGCCGGCGTGGATGATGCGTCCGGAGATGCTGTCGGGCGCCTTGCCTGCCGGGGTATCGCCGCCGGCAGCCCGCTGAACGAACTCGATCGTGTTGCCCTCCGGATCTTTCACGCGAAACGTCCGTGCGCCGTCGCGGAGCACGGTCAGGTTGTTTGGCACCGCGATGCCTTTGCTCTTGAGGTAGAGCCGGAGCGCATTCGCATCGGCCGTAGCGAAGGCCACGTGCTCCAGCGCGAGCTCGCTCGCGGATTTCGCCGGGTGTACCTCCACCGACTGGCGCGCGTCGCCGTAGAAGCGCACGCCGTCGGCGAACTCCGGCGAGGAGACAGCGTTCCAGCCGAGCGTGTGGGTGTAGAAGGCACGGTCGGCGTCCATGTTCTGCGCGGCGAGGGCGATGTGCGCGATCCCTGTGATGGCGGGCCTTGATGGAGCAGCCGGCGCGGCATGGGCGGGCGAAACCAGGGCAGTCGCGGCCAAAGCCAGCACAGCAGTTGAGGCGACACGTAGGGGACGAATTGGAGAGTTTCGGGGAGCGCGCATCAACGGAAGCCCTTCTTTTTCGCGGTGGTGAACACGGCGTTTATAGCAGATTGGAGCGTGAGGCCGCATGGGAGCGATCTCATTTGTGCCGGTAACTTCGACTCTTGCGTTCGGCCCGTGACTTCGGCCAGTGACTTCGAGGCCTACCGGTTTCGGTGCTTGGATGAGACTGTGTTGTGTTACGCAAGTTCGCTTGCAGCCATCCAAGCGCACCGCCGGGGAAGAACAAAGGCTCGCGGAACGGCCACCCTCCGGGGTATGCTCCTAGGGGGCTCAAGCGGTCCGCAATGGTATCGGTATCGGAGCTGCTTCGGTCGGGTTTCGCTCACGATCGAGCGCCGGAACGGCCTACCCAATCGACCGCCAGGAACCAAATTTCTAAGGAGCTTCCAGCGCCCATGTCGCTTTTTCGCGCCCTCTGTCCCACTTTGGTCTGCTGCTTCGCGGCTCTGGCTACCCTGCCGACTGCCGCGCACGCGCAAAGCTCGCCGGGTTCCGCGCCGGAGCAGATGGAGGTATACGGGCCGTACTCCGGAAAGTTTCTGCTCGGCGGGCGCGGGCTGGAGAAGCCGCTCAACGCCGCGGAGCCGATCCTCACAGCCGAAAGTCCATGGACTCTATCGCTCTGGTTCCGAGCAGACCAGCCGCATGCGGATCGTGGCTCGATGGCTCGCGCCTCAATGGACCGCGACGCGCGGACGACGCTGCTCGCCGGGTTCGGCGACCCGGCGGCTGAGGACTCGCGCTACCTGGGACTAAGGGCAGGCAAGCCGGTGCTGCGCATCGGCGTAGGCAACGAAGTCGTGGCGGAGACCGCGGTAAGCGAAACGGGCTGGCACTTCCTCGCGGCAAGCTTTGACGGCTCGACGGCACACCTGTTCCTGGACGGCACGGAGGTCGGCACGGGTACCCCGGCGATGGGCCCGATCGAGGACCCTGAGCTGATGCTGGCGCCGGACTTCGTTTCAAACCAGGAGGCGCGCTATCGCTGGGACCAGCCGCACCTGCCGCCCACCGTGCCGGAGCGTCTCAAAACCTGGCAGCACTTTGGCGGGGCAATCGCGGATTTGCGTTTGGGGCACACCGCGGCTTCGCTCGCCGAAGTGAAGCAGATGGCCGGCGCCCGGCCAAACTTCGAGACGATCCTGTACGAGGACGGCTCGAAGCCGTGGCCGTTCCAAACCAAGCAGGGGGTAGGCTACACTGCTCCGCAGCCGCCTGACACCCTGCCGGTGGATAAGGCGCCATTTGGCAAGCCGGTGGCCCAGCCGCTGCCGCCTGCCGGGCCCACTTTGCAGCAGACCGGGACCGGCGAGTGGACGCTCGCGCGGAACTGGAAGATGCAGGCCGCGCCCGAGGTGCATATGGCCGGCGAGCAGGTGTCGAGCGCGGGCGCGAAGTCGGCGGACTGGTATGCGGCCACCGTGCCCGGCACCGTGCTGACCACTCTGGTCGATCGCGGCGTATACCCCGACCCGAACTGGGATTTGAATAACCTGGACATCCCTGAGTCGCTCAACAAACAGGATTACTGGTACCGGGTCGAGTTTCCAACCCCTGCGAGTTCCGGCGCCGGGAAGCATTACAAGCTCGACCTCCTCGGCATCAACTACGCGGCGGACGTCTGGCTGAATGGCCACGAACTCGGCACCGTCACGGGCGCGTTTCTCCGCGGCGTGTATGACGTGACGGCGCGGCTGAAGCCTTCCGGTGAGAACGCGCTGGCGGTGCGCATTTCGCCGCCGCCGCATCCTGGCATTCCGAACGAGCAGTCGATCAAGGGCGGCCCGGGGGACAACGGCGGGGCGATGCTGCTGGACGGACCCACGTTTGTGGACACTGAGGGCTGGGACTGGATCCCGGCCGAACGCGACCGCGACTCGGGGATCTGGCAGGACGTGATCCTGCGCGAAACGGGCGTGGTGAAGCTGGGCGATCCGCGGATCGTCACCAGCCTGCCGCTGCCGGGCACGGACTCCGCCGACATCACGATCGATGTGCCGGTGGTGAACGATGCCGACGCGCCCGAGAAGACCACACTGAGCGCGAGCTTTGAGGGCGGCGTTTCGCTGAGCAAGGAGATCACCGCGGCGCCGGGCAGATCGACCGTGACGCTTACGCCCGCGGAGTTCCGGCAGCTGCACGTGGAACACCCGCGGCTCTGGTGGCCGAACGGCTACGGCAAGCAGGAGCTGTACCACCTGAAGCTCTCCCTTGGAAACGGCGCGGGCGAGTCCGACGAGAAGACGACGCAGTTCGGCATGCGCGAGGTGACGTATGAGGAAAGCCTGTTCGGCGCGGACGGAACGCTGCGCCGGGTGGAGGTAAACCCGACGCTCGCGCACTTGCTGCACCAGACGATCCTCGACGTTTCCCACGAAGGCATGCGGCAGACGCCGAACGGCTGGGCATCATCGCTGACCGAGGCGGCCGACAACTCGCCCGCGGTCAAACCAGTGACGAACGAGCCCGACATGACCGATCTGGTGATCAAGGTAAACGGTGTGCGTATCGCGGCGCGCGGCGGCAACTGGGGCATGGAAGACGCGATGAAGCGCATCAGCCGGGAACACCTGGAGCCGTTCTTCCGCCTCCACCAGCTCGCGAATGTCAACATCATCCGCAACTGGGTGGGGCAAAACACCGAGCCGGTGTTCTACGACCTTGCCGACCAGTACGGGATGATGGTGTGGAACGATTTTTGGGAGTCGACCGAGGACTGGAACGCGGAGGCGCAGGATCCCGTTCTGTGGCTTGCGAACGCGGCGGATGTGGTCCAGCGCTACGGCAACCATCCGTCGATCGTGCTGTGGTGCGGGCGCAACGAAGGGGTGCCGCAGCCGGCATTCTCCGACGGTCTCGCGAAAGTTTTGGCCGAGTATGACGGAACCCGGTACTACTCGCCGTCGTCGAACCGCGTGAACCTGCGCGACAGCGGGCCGTACAAGTATCAGGACCCGAAGCTGTACTTCGACACGCTGAACCGCGGGTTTTCGGTCGAGCTCGGCATTCCGTCGTTTTCGACGCTGGAGAGCTTCCAAGCCTGGACCGCGCCTGAGAACCAGTGGCCGCTGTCGGACTCCTGGGCGTACCACGACTGGCACCAGAGCGGGAACGGCGATGTGCATCCGTTTGTGGAGCATATGGACCGACAGTTCGGCGCGGCGACCAGCCTGCCCGACTTCGAGCGCAAGGCGCAGATGCTGAACTACACGCTGCACCGGGCGATCTTCGAGGGCTTTAACGCGCACCTGTGGGCGCCCAATGGCGGCCGCATGATCTGGATGACGCAGCCCGCTTGGCCCAGCAATATGTGGCAGATGTTCTCGTGGGACTACGATACGCAGGCCTCGTTCTACGGCGTGATGCATGCGTCGGAGCCGCGGCATGTGCAGCTGGATCTCTCGACCTACGACGTCGCGGTGATCAACACGACGACGGAGGCGCTGAACGGCGCCAGGGTGGAGGCGTCGGTGTATGGGCTCGACAACAAGCAGCTGTTTACGCGAACCGTGCCGGTGTCGGTAGCGACAGACACGAGCGCGAACGTGCTGCAGCTTCCGCTGGCGGCGATGTTCGCGCAGACGGGCTTTGACGCGCCGGTGTTCGTGCAGCTCGAGCTGCTGGGGGCGGACGGCAGGCAGCTCTCGACGAATTTTTACTGGCTCGCCGGCAAGGAGGAAGATATGCGCAAGCTGAACACGCTTGCGCAGGCGCGGATTGCATCGAAAGTGACGGCCGGCAGCGAAGGCGAGGAGAGAGTTGTGACCGCGGTGCTGACGAATGCGGGCAAGCAGGCCGCGCTTGAGCTGAAGCTGACGCTCGAAGAAGCGGCGGGTGGAGGGCGCATTCTGCCGGCTTACTACAGCGATAACTATGTCTCACTGCTGCCGGGGGAGAGCCGGACGGTCACGATTCGCTACCCGGCCGCCGCCGGGAAGGGCGAAGTCGCGCTGGGGCTGCGTGGCTACAATTTGCGGCAAACGGTGCTGCGCGTGAGCAGGTAGAGCGCCTGGTAGAAGCGGGGAACTCCCAAGGGGGCCGCGTGCGTTCCGGCGTCAAGGCTACGTCGCGACTGGTGCGGGGAGCATGAAGTCGAGAGCGCGAATGAGGAAGGGCTTGAGATCCTTTCGGGGAATCACCGCGTCGAGCATGCCGTTGCTCAGCAGGAACTCGGAGCGCTGGAAGCCTTCGGGGAGCTTTTGGCGGATGGTCTGCTCGATAACGCGGGGGCCGGCGAAGCCGATCAGGGCGCCGGGCTCGCCGATGTTGAGGTCGCCGAGCATGGCAAACGATGCGGTGACGCCGCCGGTCGTCGGGTCGGTGAGGACAGACAGGTACGGAAGGCCGGCCTCGTCGAGCTTGGCCAGGGCTGCGGAGATCTTTGCGAGCTGCATGAGCGAGACAATGCCCTCCTGCATGCGGGCGCCGCCGGAGGCCGAGACGATGACGAGCGCCCGCCGTTCCGCGATGGCTCGGTCGATGGCGCGGGCGATGGTCTCGCCGACGACCGCGCCCATGGTTCCGCCGATAAAGGCGTACTCCAGCACCGAGACGATGGCCGGGTGTGGGCCGAGGTGGCCGCGGGCATTGATGATGGCGTCGTTGAGACCGGTGGATTGCTGATAGGCGGCGAGGCGCGCCTTATAGGGCTTGAGGTCGGTGAACTCGAGCGGATCGGTCGAGCGGAGATCGCCGTCGATGCGCTCGAAGCCGGGCTCGAGGAGCGATTCGATGCGAGCGAGGGCGCCGATGCGGTAGTGATGGTCGCACTTGGGGCAGACCTGGAGATTGGCCTCGACGTCGGCCTTCCAGACGGTCTGGACACAGCCGGGGCACTTGATCCAGAGCCCTACCGTGCGAACGGTCTTCTCTCCGTTGGGCTCGATGCCGGATTGTTGGCGCTTGAACCAGCTCATAGGTGGGGTGTTCGGGTGCGGCCTTTCGTGGGGCGCCTGGGCGCTCCGACCAGTGTAAATGCATGGGGCGCGGGTTTGGTATCGGGTAGGGGAGGCTTGCATACGAGCGGGTGCGCGGCGGGGCCGGCTGGGAGCATACTTGGGAGAGGGGAGCGTCCACATCACAGTCCAGGAGCGGAGACCATGCACGCCTCGCATACATGCATGAGGGAGCTGAGATTCGCCATGCAGGAGCTCACGCTGGTGAGCATGGTGCTGTCCAGCTGGCTGCGCGTCAAGGCAGGGCCGCCGGAGAAAAGCTCGTTCGAAGCGATCTCCATTCTGCATGCGACGCCGCAGGCGGTGCTGCGCTATCCCGGATGGCGGCGGGCGGTGCATGTCGTATGGGCGATAAGCGCGGTGTTGTGGATCGGGCTCACGATTGCGTATGGGGTATGAGCCGGCATGCTCTGCTCTGCCGACTTCCCGAGCGGGCGCCCCTTTTGCGCCCTTGATAAGCTACTGGCAGCTCAGGCCGGCCATGGATAAGCGCGAAACTGTGCCGACGGGGAACTGGATTGGGTAAGCGGACATGAGTGCGGGGGTGCTTGCATAGCAACGTCGACGACTGGAAAGCAGGGTTCGGCGAGCCACGTGGAGCGCGTATCGGGTTCCCATCGGGCTTCCTCTCGGGCCCAGCACGCGGTGCTGCTTGCGACCCTTGCGGCGGCCTGGGTCCTTCTCGAGCTGTGGGGCACACTTCGACCCGGACTGATCGACGATGTCGATTCCGTGTACACCGAGTGTGCTCGCGAAATGCTGGCGCGCCATGACTTCGTAACGCCTTACGTCGATGGGATCCGCTTCTTCGACAAGCCCCCTCTGATGTACTGGCTGATGGCCGGGTCCATGCGGCTTTTCGGCATCCATGACTGGGCGGCCAGGTTGCCGCTGACGTTTCTTACGCTCGCGTTGTTCGTTGCGGTGTACGCGCTCGGGACGAGACTCTTTGGCAAACGCGGCGGCGTGTATGCTGCGCTTGCGACCGCGACCTCCATCGGCCCCTACCTCTTTACGCGTTTCTGCATCCCCGACGTACTGCTTGCCCTGTGGATGACGCTTGGCGTGCACTGCTTTTTGAAAGCGCTGAGCCTGCTGGGTAAGACACCTGTGGACGCGCGCCGCCTCCGGCTCGTCTGCTGGGCTTTTGCCGTGGTCATGGCGCTCAACGTGCTGACCAAGGGCTTGA
>CAXTSA010000031.1:0-5904 GCA_964246755.1 uncultured Acidobacteriaceae bacterium | reverse complement strand
CGCGTTTTCCCGCTGGGGCTGGTGTTGCTCTATCTCGCGGCGACGCGCCGGCTGGGTCTGATTCGCAAGCTGCATCCTTACTCAAGCACGGCCGTCTTCCTGCTGTTCGCCGCGCCCTGGCACGTGCTGGTGGCGCTGAGGAACCCCGCGGTGCCCGGCTCCACGGTCGCTCGCGGCTGGTTCTGGTTCTATATCGTCAATGAACATTTCATGCGCTTTCTAGGCAAGCGCATTCCGCACGACTACGGACAGGTGCCGGTTCCTCTCTTCCTGGCGCTGGGCGTCTTGTGGCTTGCACCCTGGGCGAGCTTTCTTTTGCCGGCGGTGGCTGGGTCGGTTCGAAGTCTCTCGGGCAAAGTCTCCGGCAGTTCGGGAAGGCGGAGCAAGGATCGCGACACTGCGCTGCTGCTGCTTCTATGGGCCGGCATCGTCTTCGTTTTCTTTTCTTTTTCTTCGCGGCAGGAGTACTACTCGCTTCCCGCTCTGCCGGCGCTGGCGCTTTTGGCAGGCGGCATTCTTGCGCGGGCGCAGGAAGGCGACGAGACTGCCGAGCGTCAGGTGCTGCTCGCCAGCCGTTGGCTCCTGCTTCCGCTCGCGCTGGCGCTCGCCGCCATCACCGGGTACTTCGCGGTCACCGCACCCACGCCGCCGCCGGGTACGGACCTCGCCGCGCTGCTAAGTTCCAATCCGTCGATGTACACGCTGTCGCTGGGGCACGCTTTCGACTTCACCGGGCGAGCAATGGGCGTGTTCCGCGAACCCCTTGCAGCCATCTGCGTCGCCATGCTCGTGGGTGGGCCTTTGAGTCACTACTACCGGGGGAGACGCCGGCACTTCCTCGCAAACCTCTCCTTGGCCGTCGGGAGCATCGCCGTGCTGCTCTGTGTCCACGAGGGGCTGTGCCGCTTTTATCCGATCATCGGCTCCAAGCCGCTCGCGATGGCGATACAGGCCGCCTATCGGCCCGGAGATCGGATCCTGATCGATGGGGAGTACACGCTTGCCGGGAGCATTCCGTTCTATACGCGGCAGCAGGTCCTGCTGGTGGACGGCCGGATCAATGGCCTCTGGTACGGCAGCTACTGGCCCGACGCTCCCCGGATCTTTCCGAGCAACGCCCAGCTGCATACGCTGTGGTCGTCGAGCTCCCATCGCCTGTTTCTGCTCACCTACGATCCGCATCGCGCGGCGGACCTGCTTCCCTATGGCCGCGTTTACACCCTCGCGTCTTCAGGCGGCAAGACGGTGCTGAGCAACCTGCCCTGACGGCTCAATACTCGATGCCTTTCTGGGCCTGGATGCCCTGGGTATAAGCGTGTTTGCGCTCGTGCATTTCGGTGACGGTGTCGGCGAGCGCGACCAGGGAGGGGTGAGCGTTGCGCCCGGTCAGGATAACGTGGAGCAGCGGGGGGCGATCCTGAAGAGCCCGCCCGACAGCTTCGGGATCGAGCAGGCCATAGCCGATGGCGTAGAGGATTTCGTCGAGGATGAGCATCTCCCAGTCGCCGGAGTGGATGGCGCGCTCCGCCTCGGCCCAGCATTCCTGGATCAGCCGGAGGTCTTCGGGATCGGTTTCGGCGCCGCCGACCTTGATGAAGCCTCGGCCCATGGGTCGGATCTGGAAGGTGTCGCCGAGGGCGTGGGCGGCATCGAGTTCGCCGTAGTGCCAGGAACCCTTGATGAACTGGAGCATGAGCACGCGCATGCCGTTGCCCGCGGCGCGGAAGCCGGAGCCAAGCGCGGCGGTGGTTTTGCCTTTGCCGGCGCCGGTGAAGAGCAGGACGAGACCTTTGCGGTCGCTCGTCGCCGTGATGCCCGTGTTGGTTTGGTCGTCCATCGGTCCATTGTAAGCGGCGGTCCCGCGCTTAGTGACCGGAGTGGTAGGGGTGGCCGGCCAGGATGGTGCAGGCGCGATAGATCTGCTCGGCAACCAAAATCCTGGCGAGTTCGTGCGGCAGCGTCATAGGGCCGAGCGAGAGCAGGGTGTGGGCGCGGGCCCGGGCGGCGTCGCTCCAGCCATCGGGAGGACCGATAGCGAAAATCAGCAGTTGCGTCGCGGCCTGCTTGTGGGCGTCGAGCAGCGCGGCGAACTGCTTGGACGCAAGCAGGCGTCCGCGTCCGTCGAACAGGACGGCGATGGGTGGAGTGCGTGCTTTCGCCTTGGAGAGCGAGTCGAGGAATGCGGCTTCGGAGCGGTACAGGGATGCCTGGACGGGGAGGAATGGCTCGATCCGCTGGAGGTACGAGTCAAGCATGTGCTGAGCGGGACCGGTGCCTGGCCGTGAGGCAATGGAGGCTAGCTGGAGCTTCATGGGCCTGTCTCTATCTTCGCGATACGGCTCATGATCTCACTCCGAAGTTGTAGGTGAGGGGTCGATCAGGTTACGACGGTGTCTTTTTTGCCGGCCCCCGGCTATTCCGGCGCGGTCCTCCTACCGATAGAAGGTGTAATCAGTTTTCCAACGGTTGCTTGCCATGCCGAATCCGCTCACCGCACAATCCGGCATTGCCACCCTGTGGGCCACGCAACCTGTTCGGAAAGGGGGCTGGGGAGCTCGCGGCGGCTTAGCGCTTTCGCGAGTCCTCGCGGTCGCCCTGCTGCTTCTGCTTCCACTTGCGCGGGCATTCGGAAGCGCGGTTGGCGCCGAGCCTGTGCTCCTCACATCCGCCCGCCAGGTGCACGATCTGCCAGCGGAGAAGGCTGAGGAGGCGCTTCCGATTCACCTGACAGCTACGGTGACCTACTATCAACCGCAGGAAGAGAACATGTTCGTTGCGGACGCGACAGGGGGCGTTTACGTCTACACGACCCAGGCCTACCCGCTGCATCCTGGAGACCTCGTCGACCTGGAAGGGGTGACGCGCCGCAGCTTGAAAACGGTGGTAGCGGTGCGCGGGCCCATCCGCGTCTTACGTGCCGGGCACCGCTTTCGAGCGACGCCTGTCGACTACCGGCGGTTTATGTCGGGCGAGGTGGACTGCAAGTACGTTTCGATACGCGGCAGAGTTCGCTCCGCCAGCATCGAGAACCACGGCGCAGATACTGTCGCCCAGTTGCAGGTGCTCATGCCTGGAGGCACCGTGCAGGCCTATATCCAGGATTACCAGGGACTGGGGATCTCCGGGTTAATCGATGCTGAAGTCGAGATTTCAGGTATCGGCGCCGCTGAATTCAACGCTCGCTTTCAAGTGATGCGGCCCAAACTTTTCGTTTCATCCGTGCGAGAGTTAAAGCTTCTCCGCAGGCCGGAGATCGAAGGTCTGAACCTGCCGATCACGGATATCGACACGGTTGAGGCGACGCGGTTTGTTCTCAATCAGTCGAAGCGCGTCCGGGTACGGGGCGCGATCACGGCATACGACCCCGGGTACTCGATGGTCATTCAGCATGATGGTCGAAGCCTGTTTGTGCAGACCAGGCAAATCGAACCGTTGCCGCTTGGTTCCGTGGTGGACGCCATCGGCTTCGCCGATGACCACGCGTATTCCTCGGTGCTCGAGGACGCACAGATACTCCCCACGGGACAGATCGAGTCCGTACGACCGCAGCCCGTGAGCTACGGGGACGCGATGAGCGGCATGTACAGCGACACGCTGATTACGCTGCGAGGGCGGGTACTATCGGAGTTGCACGGCGATCGCTCCGACACGATGGTGATCATGGTGGACCAGCATCCGGTTAGCGTCGTGATGCGCAGGAACGTAGCCGCGTCTCCTCAGCAACACGACGATGGAGTCCGGCTGCTGCTGCCGACTTCTTTGACGGGTGCCGGAGGCCAAAGCGCGCCGCTCCCGGACCTCTCGTCTGGAACGCTCGTAACGGTGAGCGGCATCTGCCGGGTGACGCCGAGTATCGAGTGGAGCAAGCCACTGCTTTTTCGCCTGGACATGCGGGAGGCGAGCGATCTTGCAATCGTCGCGCGCCCGTCGTGGTGGAACGTGAAGCACCTACTGCTCGTTGTAGCAGCGCTTGTCACTCTTTCTCTGTTGATCATGGCGTGGGTGGTCGTACTCCGGCGCAGGGTAAGCGATCAGACCGAGCGAATCGAGCGCTCAATTCGCGTCGAACGGCAGCGCAGCCGGCTGCTCGAGCAGATCAACTCCGAAACCCCTCTGGAGCAGTTACTCGAAGACATCTGCTCCTCGATCGGCGTCCTTGTTCCCGGAGTTCACTGCTCCTGCATCCTGGAGGAGAGCGAGAGCGGAAGCCTGTTTGAGAGTAGCGTGCCACCGAAGGGCGCCCGGCTGGAACTGGTATACGAAGCCGGACTCACCGATGCGAGAGGACGAAATATCGGAGTGTTTCGCGTAGGAAGTACCGCCTGGAGAACGCTGTCGCGCGACGAAAGGGAGACGCTGGCGGTGGGGGCCAGCCTGGCAAACCTGGCGGTCAATCAGCGTCGCATGTACCAGGAGTTGAACTATCGCTCGACGCACGATCAACTCACAGCGCTGCCGAACCGGAGGCTTGCGGACATGCGCCTGGACTCGGCTGTCAGGGAGGCCACCCAGCGCGGTACACGCGTCGGCGTCGCCTATATCGATGTGGATCATTTTAAGCAGGTCAACGATGTGTATGGCCACAAGGTCGGCGACTTGTATCTGCAAGCGATCGCTCTGCGCCTGGGTGCGAAGGTTCGCTCCGCGGATCTGCTCGCGCGTATCGGCGGTGACGAGTTTCTGCTGATTGCAACCGCGCTCGGAACTCTGGAGGACAGCGAGGCTTACAAGCGTAGGCTCGAGAGCTGCTTTCAGGAGTGCTTCGTGCTGGACGACGTGTCGATTCGGGGTTCATCGAGCATTGGCATAGCCGTGTTCCCCGACCACGGCACAACACCAGAGGAGCTGAAGCGGTATGCGGACACACAGATGTACGCTACGAAGCACCGTGACCGGCTCGGTGCGGAGCAGCCAAAGCGTGGACCGGAAAGCACGGACATCTTCTCTCCAGATGAACTGCGGGCAGCTCTGGAAGCCGGTCAGTTCAGGCTGTTTTATCAGCCGCAATTTTCAGCAGAGGGGCAGTTCCGTGGTCTCGAAGCGCTACTCCGGCTTGAAGATGCCATTCTCGGCATCGTGGCGCCGGATGCATTCATCGGCGTCGCCGAACGGAGCGACGTCATATTCCCGCTCGGCGCCTGGGTTCTCCGCCAGGCTCTCGCGGATGCAGCCCGCTGGAAGGTTGGCACGGGCGAGGATGCACGCATGGTGGTCAACGTTTCCGCGCAAGAACTGGGCCGGCCCGGTTTCGCCGACGGGGTAGCGCTTGCGCTGCTCGACTCCGGTGTTCCGGCAACTAGCCTGGAACTGGAAATTACCGAGCGTACCGCACTGCGAAACACCGGAGATGCAGCCGAACAGTTGCAGAGGTTGCGGAACCTCGGCGTAAGCATTTCGCTCGATGATTTCGGCACCGGAGAGTCTTGTTTAAACGTGCTCCACAAGCTGCCCGTGGACACGTTGAAGATTGACAGGAGCTTCGTTCGGGCGATGGGAGCCGAGCCCGGGGTCCTGCGCGTCATGGATGCGATTCTGAACCTTGGCCGAACTTTGGGGAAACGGGTCGTTGCCGAAGGGCTCGAAAGCGAGGAGGAAATCGCAACTCTGCTGAAGTTGGGTGATATGGAGGTTCAGGGCTATGTTTTTAGCCGGCCTCTGCCGCCTGAAGACCTGGAAGCAAATCTGGCCCGTTGGCGACGTGGTGTCGCCGTCAGAAGTGAACCGCCGCGATAAGGTTCGACAAAGGGGAGGCTGCCCTGTCTTCGAAACGCCACGGGTACCCGGCTTTTTTGCGGGGATGAGAGGAACTGGCACTTACTTGGGGCAGCGTGTTGACAACCCGGTGAAGGGTGACGGAGGAGCCGAACTCCTGGCTTCAACTCCTCGCTCCAACTCCTGGCTCCA
>CAXTSA010000030.1:0-14881 GCA_964246755.1 uncultured Acidobacteriaceae bacterium | reverse complement strand
CGTGACACCTGCCTGACGGGCGTGGGGGTGTGCGATCTGAGCCAGTACGTAAACACCGTGACAATCAACGGTGCACCGGTTGCGGCAAACGCTATTCCGGCCGCCGCTATCACGCCCCAGGGTCGCGCGTTGCTGGCAGCGCTGCCTACGCCGAACTCAAACGGCACCTCGAACGGCACGGTGAATAACTATGTTGCCTCAGGCAGCGGCCGCTACGACGGCGACCAGGCTGATGTGCGGCTCGACGAGCAGCTTAGCCAGAAAGCACATGCGTTCGGGCGCTATGATTACTCAAACTACCGCCTGTTCGGTGCGCCGGTATTCGGCGCGGCCGGCGGGGTCGGCTTCGGTATCGGCAACTCGACCGGCACGGACAACGCACAGAACCAGAGCGCCGCGCTGGGCCTCGATTACGCGCTCAGCTCGACGCTGCTGACCGATGTCCGGTTCGGGGTTCTGGAGTACCACGTCTCTGAAAACAAGTTCGATGCGGGTACGGCGCCGGCAGCGGCTATCGGCATCGTGAACCTGAACACAGGCGCGGGGGATACCACAGGCTCGCCGACTTTCACCGTCGAGGACGGCTCGATCTCGAACTTCGGCAACCAAAACTGTAACTGTCCGCTGAAGGAAAGCGAACAGGTATATCAGCTTGCCAATAATTGGACCAAGACGTTTGGCAATCACTCCATCCGGTTCGGCGGAGATATCCGATACGCCTTCAACCTGCGGGATGCCAGCGACAACAACCGGGCCGGTGTGCTGAGCTTCGGCCAGGGCAGCTCCGGGCTGGGTCTGGCTTCCGTACTGCTGGGCGAGGTAGACCGCTTTCAGCGCTTCGACGTGTACAACAGCACCGCGTCCAATCGTCAGAAACGCGGTGGGTTTTACGCGCAAGACGACTGGCGTGTTACTCCGAAGCTGACGGTAAACTACGGGGTCCGCTGGGATATCGTATTTCCGGAAACTGCGAACACTCCGGGCGCCGGAGGCTATACCGACCTAAGCACCGGCTTTATCCGAGTGGCCGGCGTTGGCCCTTACGGAACCAACGCGGGCACGGACGTTGACCTGAAAGACCTGGGTGGACGTTTCGGCTTTGCCTACCAGGTGCACCCCAACACGGTTCTCCGCGGAGCCTTCGGGCAGATGTATGACAACGTCGGCTTCTTCGGAACCATCTTCGGTTCCGCGCTGGCGCATAACATCCCGGTTGTCAACAATGAGGATGTAAATGCCGGCAATTCGGCTGGACGCTTCAGTTACACCTATGGCAGCCTGCCCGGGAAGCCGGCTCCCTATGTGATTCCGGCCTCGGGCGCAATTCCCATCCCGAACGGCGTTGGCGTAACCCTGCGCCCCAACACTCTGGTGCTGCCAGAGGTGTACCAGTACAACCTAAGTCTGCAGCAGCAGATCGGCAGCAATCTGACCGCGACGATAGCTTATGTCGGCAACATAGCCGATCGCATTTACCCGTCTGAGACTGAAGGCTTCAACGCGAACGAACCGCTGCTGCCCGCAGCGACTACCGACCCAAAGACACAGACGCTCGAATTGTCGCAGCGCGACCAGCGGCGGCCATACTATAACAGCTTCGCGAACCTGTACAACGGCGCCGTTGTCCAGTGCTGTACGCAGGACATCAACTCAACCGCTCCGGCGGCGCGCGCCAACTATAACTCGCTCGAAGCGACGCTAACACAGCGCTTCGCAAACGGTTTCCAGTTCCTCGCCAACTACACCTACTCGCGGGCGCTGAACTATGGAGCGACTTACTTTGCACATGATCACGCGGTGGAGTACGGCCCCAATGACACGAACCGCACCAACAACTTCGTGCTGAGCGGTTTGTATGAGCTTCCGTTCGGGCAAAATCGCCGGTTCGTGCACACGGACAATCGCCTTGTAAATTATGCCGTGGGCGGATGGGAGCTTACCGGCACCACAACCTGGGAGAGCGGACTGCCGTTTACGCCGACTTACAGCGAGTGCGCGGCGGACCAGGACATTGACACCAACTTCGGCAACCCCGGCACTTCAAGCGATTGCCGTCCCAACAAGGGTGCAGGCTCGACAGCTTTCTCGCTCGCCGCGGCCAGCTTTGATGCCGTCACCCATTCCCGCCGTTACTTCACACCGGTTGCTCCTCTTGGCGCCGCGGGCAGTACGTCGGGTCCATTCGTCCGGCCGGCCTTCGGCTCCATCGGCAACATTGGCCGCAACTCCCTCCGTGGGCCTGCCGATTACTTTGCTGACACGTCCCTGTTCAAGAACTTCAACATCACCGAGCGGGTTCGAGGTCAGTTCCAGTTTCAGGCGTTCAACGTGTTCAATCACGTACCGCTTGGACTGCCAAGCTCGACGAACGCGCGCTCGATTGATGCCACTTCCGGCAACCCGGGCCTGATCACTAGCGTGGATTCGGCGGTAAGTGGGACAGGAACGCCCTATATGCGGCAACTCCAGTTCGGAGCACGCATCCAGTTTTAACCGAAGATGTTCACCGTAACCTCGAAGGGCCGCCGACCATTGGCGGCCTTTCTTTTTGCCCGTCGCTTTCGAAGCGCGAAGTGATGTGCCCGCCAGAAACACCCGGGTTACGCCGATGCGGCGAAGCGCTTCATCGAGCGATGTGCCGATAGACGCGCCCGCTCGCTGCTTGCTCACCAGGATATCGTCAGGGTGCTGCTCCAACTCCGGGAGGAGTTCGGTCCAGTCATCGGGGATTGAGAAATTGCGCGGTCCGGCATCGGTGCGGCCCGGAGCCGCTCCGTCGACTTTCTTTCGGAAAGGTGGCTTGCTTCTTCACAGTTCCACCAGTCGCTTGATGATCTCGCCGGCCGCGAACAGGGTGGCCTGCTCCCCTTTGTCGAGTTGACCGATGGCCTCGGCCATCCATGTCCGCTTGGCTTCCCTGGCAGCTTTCCGCGCAGTGGCGCCGTTGGCGGTCAGGCCGATAAGCGCCTGGCGGCCATCGGTCGAATGCGGCTTGCGTTCGACCATGCCCATCTGTTCAAGTGAGGCAATGGTGGTCCCCATGGACTGCGGCTTCATGGCTTCTCCGCGCGCGAGCTCGGCGATTGTTGCGGGCCCGTAGTTGGCGATGCGCCCCATCACGGCGGATTGGGTGAATGAGAGTTCGTCGGAGGCGCTCGCCGCACGCGCGCGGCGCACCAGCAGGCCAACGGCCTGCGTAAAGTCAAGTACAGCGGTCTCAAATGGTTTTCGCGGCATCGCAAGTACGGCCAGTCCTCATTAACAGTATAGTTTGCAAGTTACCTTGCAAGATTGAATTGCAAGGTTGGCTGTTTACATTGATCTGGAACACAGGTCCGCACGTCACATTTCGTTCATCGAGCCCCGCTGACCCGCAATAGCGCGCGCCGGAGCGACTGGACCACGAATCCGGGCGCTCGAGCGCAGCGAACCCCGGCGCGAACTCTGGCGCCAGTGCCGACTGAGAAAGCCTTGTGTAGCCGGCGGCCCAACCGTTCAGGACAAGAGGCAGAAACAGCCCGTCGTACAATAGGCTTGACCATCCGCGGAGGGATGTGTGAGCGGTTGAAACAGGCGGTCTTGAAAACCGCTTTACCTGAAAAGGTAACGGGGGTTCGAATCCCTCTCCCTCCGCCAAGACTACTGTCAAAACCTTCCAGACAAGTGCAGAATGTCCTAGAAAGGGCCCGTAAATAGCGGGCCCTTTGTATTTACCGTCCGGGGCGGTACGCTGGAGCCCGAGACGAGGTGCGGGTATATCTGCGGGTACGCGGTTCCCGGAGCGGCAGCCGGGTATCTTTCCCTTCGGGCTTCCGGAATTTCCCGCTCGCGGCGAGGGGAGGGCGGAGACTCGGAGGAGGACAAAAAACAAGTGCTCACCGGCGACATTCGCAACCGAATCTACGCGATCTGGAACGCCTTGTGGTCAGGCGGCATCGCCAACCCGGTCGAGCAGCAGGCGGCCATCCCTTCCATCGCGAAACAGCTGCCGCTCATCCAGGAGGTCCAGACAGACCAGTTCTGGGTGGAAGCCTCCCTCGACAGCCTGGAACAGGTGCGCGGGAGCGTGCGGGGCCTGGTGAGTCTGATCGAGAAACGCAAGCAGCCGCCGATCATCACTGACTTCACCGATGAGATCGGGGAAGGCGAGCTGATCGAACTGCCGGCGTTTACCGCGGGCGTAGACCTTGAAAGGGTGCGCGAGAAAGCGCTGCTGTTCCTGCGCAAGCACGACGAGGGTGTAGCCATTCACAAGCTGCGCTGGAACGAGCCGCTCACAGCGGGAGACCTCGAGGCGCTCGAGACCATTTTCATGAGTGAAGGAACGACGTCGGAGGAGATCGAAGCCGCGCGCGGTGAGGGAGGGCTGGGGCTGTTTGTCCGCTCGCTTGTGGGCCTGGATCGCGAAGCGGCGAAGCTAGCCTTTTCGCAGTTTGCCGGCCGGCTGACGGCGAACCAGCTTGAGTTCGTCAACCTGGTCATCAATCACCTGACCAGCCGCGGCTGGATGGACGCGGCCCAGCTGTATGCATCACCGTTTGTCGACCGGCACCCGGCGAGTGTCAATGGCGTATTCGACGATGCGCTCGCTTCCCAGCTCGTCGCCGTGCTTGCCTCGATCAAACAGAACGCTGCGCCGGCCTATGCTCTTTCTTGAAGTCGGTTGGGCACGCTTGCGCGAACGGAGGCGGGGAACGGCAGAGATGTCGGGGTGAAGAAACCCGCTTTGCGAGGAACGTCAGAGCAAGAACTTACTACCGTCGATCGAGATCCAGCATGTACAGGTTTCCGGTGCCGACTCTTGGACGAATCAGCGGCCTGTTATCGGGCGCGAGGCCCCCGAAGAAATAGTTCGCCGGCTCCCCCGAGTGGAAGTCCGCAGTGCTCGCTATCGTCTGCACTTCGCCGCTCGGCACCGGCACTCGCAGGATAGGCTCTCCGTTGGCCAGGAAAGCATGGACATACAGGGCCTTGCTGTCGCTGCTCCAGACCGGGTCTGAGGCGCTGGTTGAGGCAAGTGCACTCCACTGTTGCTTCGCCACGTTGAACAGCATCACCTTTTTCTGGTCCAGCGTCAGCGCTGCGATCCACCGGCCATCGGGCGACCAGCGCGGGCTGAAGAGATCTTCGGAGTGGGGCAGGGTTGCGGTCTCCCGAGTCTCAAGATTGAGAATGTCTATGGTGTGCGGTCCTCCCTCTTTCCCCAGCGCATCCGGCTCTCGGCCATAAACCAGGCGCTCGCCGTCGGCGGACCAGCCTGGGTCGGCGGCGTTCCGCGAGTCTTTCAGCAGCCGCTCCGGCTTACCCCCATCCGCGCCGATCAGATAGATCTGCCAAGCCTGCCCCGGCTCGCGAGCCATCATCGCCAGCCTGCCTCCGTCCGGCGACCAGTGCGCCAGGAAGACCTCCATGCCGTTTGGAGTGAGTTGTACCTTTTCCGAGCCGTCATTCGCACGTGCTCGCCATAGTCTTGCGGCGGTGTCGGTCCAGGCGACCCATGTTTCGTTTCGGGTGTATTCGACCCGATTGGCATCGGCAAGAAAGCCGGGCGCGGCACGGAATCCAAGCTGGCTCCCTTGGTATTGTTGGAACCCGGAGGGCTGGTCGGAGCCATAAAAGAAGATCCTGTGGCTCGTTCGCGCGGCCACCGGGGAGGAATAACGCAGAGGTCCGTTTGTCAGCTGCGTCACGCTCGCGGTCACGCCATTGCCTTTCGCATCCCAAAGATTGCTGCCGTCCGGGCCACTTCGCTCAAACACGTACTCTTTTCCATCGCCCGTCCATGTCCCGCAACACTCGAAAGCCTGGTCCCTTGCGCTGCTGAACAATGGCCGAGCGGACCTTCGTTCACTGTCCATCTGCCAGATGGAAGAGCTGTGGGTGGCAGGGTCCATCAGAGTAAAGCGGAGCAGCTTGCCATCCGGAGACCAGCGCAGGGAAAACGCTCTCCCTGGCAGCTTGGCGTAGGGCGTCACGGTTCCGCTATCCGGCCGGGCAAGGCTTAGATCGTTCCCATTCGCGAACAGGATGCTGGTTCCGTCCGGCATCCAGGTCGCATCCTGAGCCAGCACATTGCCGACGCGCATAGCGCTGCCACCGGCGGTCGGCACGACCCAGAGAGGCTGCCCCGACTCCGACGACAGATGGCTGCGCAGTAGCAGATGAGATCCATCGCCCGAGATGTCGGCTATCGTCGCAGAGGCAAGCTCGCCAGGCATGACGAGCGGCTGCACCTCGCCCGTACTGATGCCGATGCTTGCAAGCTGTGGCTTTTCGCCCACGGAGACGGAGGTGATGATTCGGTCGCCATCCGTGACCAGGGTGAGAAGGCTCTCCATGCCGGGCGTTCCCGCCGAAATGGGGCCAGTATGCGTGAGTTGGACGACCCGCAAAGGCGGCAGCGCCGGTGGCATGCCGCGCAACCAGAGCGCAGCCGCCAGGCACAGCAAGAGCACGACCGCGAGCGTCAGCGCCATCTCCCGGCGGGTTCGGGAGTGCTCGCCCTCGCGGCCGGGCGCGGTTCGATCCGAAGCTCCCGGCGCGACCAGCTGCGTTTGATCGCTGCTCACAGCCGGCGCAAATGGCGGCGGGGCTTGCTCTGCGATGAGAGCGTCTTGCGCGGTGTGACCGCCTGAACCTTCACCGGCACGTGCCAGTGCGCTAGTCGGCGGGCTCGGCGCAATCGTGGTCGCCACGGAAATCGGCGCGATAAAGCGGTAACCGCGTTTGGCCAGCGTTTCCACAAACCTTGGGTTATCAGCGGAGTCCGCCAGTGCCTCTCGAACCTTGTTGATCGCCACTGCGAGGGCACGCTCAAAGTCGACGTTGGTGTCCGGGCCCCAAACCAGCAGCTGCAACTCGCTGCGGGTGACTACCTGACCGGGTTTCGCCAGCAAAGCGCACAGCACCTTGAATGGGAGCCCTTGCAGCCGCACCCGGAAGCCGGACTTCCAGACTTCTCCGCTTTGGAGGTCCACTTCGAACAGGCCGAAGGCTATCCGCCCCGGATTTTCGGTAGTCGCCACAGCCGCCAACCCTCTCCATTCCCACGCGAGAAGGTTAACATACCGGGCAAGAAGGCAGCCAAGACCGCAGTAACTGGAAATTGATCCAGGTAAACCGCTCATTCCAGGCTGGTTGGCGAAGTGACAGCGAGTAAGGGAAAGTTGATGGCGCGTCCACTGCTTGCTGTGCCAGGCAATGATGATCGTGTCCGGGCGCACGCGCAGCCCAGTACACTCGCTCTACTTCCGCACGATTTTGCGATCTTTAAGAGGTCCCAAACGCCACAAGGTTGGCCGCCTCGGTAGCTGACGTATCTGGACGGCCTGGCAGAGAGCGCGGTCTGAGCGCACCCGGCGAGCGGCGTACCCAGTGAAAGTCTCTCAACGGCGAGTTCGCCGCGTCACGCACTTACTGGGTTGCGCCGGATTTTTCCGGCGCAAACGAAACATAGTTACGTCCGAGATACAGCCGATACGAACTTCCATTTGCTTCCGCCGCAACCTGCAGCGGCATAGGCCGAGTCATCGTTGCGTCATGCTGCGCCGCCACACTGAACAGCGTTTTCGCGCTCAGGTCCAGCACAAGAAACTGACCATTCACCATCCCGCAGCCATAGGCGCCTGGCTCCAGCAGTTTGCCACCGAACTGCGCGGGCGTGTCAAGCAGCAGGTATGCCTGGTAGCGCTGCTGCACGCCGGTGCTGTAGCCCGAGGTATCGACAATGCCGGCAAGTACCAGTCCACCCGGCAGCTTGACCCCGCCCGTGTTGCGCGTCTGGACGGAGGCGACCTGGCCGGCGAAAAACACGGTCGCAGGCACGAGCTTCGCGGCCATCTCGCGCGCGAGTGGGCCCGGCGCAAGCTCCTTCTGAGCGCTTGCCGCCGGGGCGGCCGCCATCTGCGCCCCAGCGGACCCGGCCGACCCCGCGCTGGCTAGCGCGCATGCGAGCAGAAGAGCGGTCACCCGCCGGCTACTCAACACTGGCCACCCACGATCCATACGGCGGCAGCACGATGCCGTCCAGCGTGGATTGCCCTTGAAGTGCGGGAGCATCGGTTAGAAGCGTTTTCACGTGGGCACCTCCGGCGGACGAGAGCGAGACAGTCTGCGGGCTCGCCGTGCAGTTCACCGCGACGACAATCGAGCGGCCGCTGTCGCTCTTTCGCAGATAGGAAAGCACAGCGGGATTGCTCTTGTCGAGCATGGTAACCGAACCGCTGTGCAGCGCGGGATCGTTGCGCCGCATGCCGATAAGCTGCATGTGCCAGTTCAGCAGAGATGCCTTCTCGCCCGACTCGGTCTCGACATTGACAGTCTTGTAGTCGCTCGCGACCGGCAGCCAGGTGTGCGGGTCGGTCGAGAATCCCGCTTGCGGTCCGGGGGTCCACTGCATGGGCGTGCGCTCGCCGTCCCGGCCCTTCTCTTTGGGCCAGCCGGAGCGTCCGATCGGGTCCCGAACGTCCTCGACGCGCTGCGGCGTACTGGTCACCATACCGAGTTCCTCTCCGTAGTACATCAGTGCGGTCGCCTTGGAGGTCAGCAGAACGGTCGCGCTCACGCGCGCGCTCGCGGCGGCGTGCACCCCGTCGCCGGAGCGCTCCCACCTGCGTTTGTTGGCGTGGTTGTCGAACACCAACAGCCGCGGGTTGCCGTCGATCTCCGTCTCGGCTTCGGTGATGCGCTGTCGCAATACACCCGCATCGAGCTTCTTTTGAAAGCCGACCTGCATGTCCATGGGGAGCTGCAATTCATCGTGCTTCGCCCCTCCATACCATCGGTCAAGATCGGCCGGGTTCTCGAGGTACGTTTCACCAATGAGCACACGGTTACCCGGATACTTATTGACCACCGCGCGCAGCCGGCGCATCACGTCGTGCACCTCCGGCAGGTCATCGTACTCCTCGCTCGATTGATTCCGGTCACCGTAGGCGTTGGTGCCCGGTTCTTCCTTGGCATCCGGGAGCTTGGGATTTTCAAACAGCGTCGGCACGGCATCGAGCCGGAACCCGGAAACGCCCTTGTCGAGCCAGAACCTGACCACGTCGAACATGGCTTGCTCCACCTCCGGGTTGCGCCAGTTCAGGTCCGGCTGCTGGGCGTAAAACCGATGATAGTAGAACTGTTTCGTGCTGGGATCCCACTGCCAGGCGGAATGGCCGAATGCCGAGAGCCAGTTATTGGGTGGAATGGGCTTGCCGTTCGCTGTGTAGCCCTTCGGGTCCCGCCAGATATACCAGTTGCGCTTGGGGTTGGTACGCGAGCTGGCCGACTCGAGAAACCACTTGTGCTTGTCAGAGGTGTGGTTCACGACAAAGTCCAGGCAGACGCGTATGTTATTCCGTTTCGCCTCGGATAACATGCGGTCAAAATCCGCCATGGTGCCGTACTTCGGATCGACCGCCTCATAGTCAGAAATATCGTAGCCGAAGTCGACCTGCGGGGAGGGATACATGGGCGAGAGCCACACGGCATCGACACCCAGCGACTTGAGGTAGGGCAGGCGCTGCGCAATGCCGTTCAGGTCGCCGATGCCGTCTCCGTTCGAGTCCTGAAACGAGCGCGGATAGATCTCATAGACCAAAGCATGCTTCCACCAGGGGTCCGCGGACTGGGCAACAGAGGCGCCGGCGACAAAGGGCGCAGCTGCGCGCGGTAGAGCGCCGGCACTGCGCAGCCCTCCCTGGACGGAGGTAAGGACCAGCAGTGCGCCCAGTGTGCTCAATGTCTTTCGCGACCTGCTCCATCGACCTGCCTGCATAGAAAGCTGTCTCCTATTCCTGTTCTGCCGCCTGTGTGCCGCGAAGCAGAACCACAGGAGCATATCACCCGCGCGACCATGAAGGCACTCGCGCCCATTGGGCAGCCTCTGCGTGCGACACTTAGGCCATCTCTTATGTCTCCTTCCGCTGCTTTCCTCCGCTGCTTCGGCCTGCTTGCACTTCCAGCCTGCTTTACGTCCGCGCGCGCAGAGGTGAAGCTGCCGCATATGTTGAGCGACCACGCCGTGCTCCAGCGCGACGCCCCGGTCCACATCTGGGGCACCGCCGACCCCGGAGAGAACGTCACCGTTTCCTTTCATGGGCAAAAGCAAACAGGGACGGCTGACGGCCTGGGTCACTGGAGCGTGTACCTGCGCCCCGAGCACGCCGGCGGCCCGTACACATTGACCGTCGAAGGCAGCAATACGGTTACGCGCGGGGACATTCTGGTCGGTGACGTGTGGTTTGCCTCCGGGCAGTCGAACATGGAGCTCCCTCTCAAGGGTTTCCCCGGCTCCGCCGTGCTAAAGAACGGCCCCCAGGAGATTGCGGCGGCTACGCAGCCACGCATGCATCTGCTTCGTTTTCCGCATGCCAGCTCGCCCTACGAGCAGCGCGACGAGGACGCGGTCTGGACCCTGTGCACGCCTGAGACAGCGACCGATTTTTCAGCCGTGGCCTACTTCTTCGGCCGTGCGATCGAGGCGAACCAGCAGGTGCCCGTTGGCCTGATCGATTCGACCTGGGGCGGTACCCCGGCCTCCGCTTGGGTAAGCCTGGACGGGTTGAGCGCCGATGCTTCGCTGATGGGGGAGTTCGCGGCCCGCGTGCCAATGGTGGAGGACCAGGCCGACGTGTCCGCGAAAGCCGCTGAAGAGAAACGCGAGGATGAAGCGGCGCGCAAAGCCGGGCAGTCCGCGCCCAAGCACGCCTGGCACCCTGACCCGGCGTCGTATGAGCCGGCCGGGTTGTTTAATGGCATGGTGGCGCCGGCGACCGATTACACCATCAAGGGGGTGATCTGGTATCAGGGTGAGACCGACAGCTCCGCCGACCGCGCCGGGCTGTACGAGCGTGTGTTCCCGGCGCTGATCACCGACTGGCGCGCGCGCTGGCGCGAGGGTGACTTTCCGTTTCTGTTCGTGCAGATTTCCAGCTTTGCCTCCACGCCCGCGGAGACCTGGGGCGCCGTGCGTGAGGCGCAACGCCGCACGTTGAAGCTGGCGGGCACGGCGATGGCTGTTACGCTCGACGTGGGCGAGCCTGGCAACGTGCATCCGGCCGACAAGCAGACCGTAGGCACCCGTCTGGCGCTTGCCGCGCAAGCCGTGGCGTATGGGCAAATGAGGGAGTGGAGCGGGCCCCTGTTCCGGCAGGCCACTGCCGAGGGCGGCGGCCTGCGCGTTTACTTTACGCATGCGGCGGGGCTGACGGCCAGGGGCGGAGTCCTGCAAGGCTTTGAAGTCGCCGGGGCTGACAGGCGATTCGTCGCGGCCAATGCCCGGGTGGACGGCGACGCTGTGGTGGTTCGCGCGGACAGCGTAGAGCGGCCGGAGTATGTGCGCTATGCCTGGGCGAATGCGCCGACGGGGGCGAACCTGTTCAACGCGTCCGGTCTGCCCGCCTCGACGTTTACCTCGGAGCAGCATATACCCGCGCCCGCCCGCAAGACTGCACGCGTTGAGGTATCAGCGGTCGCGGGTTTCGACTACCATGATCTGCATGCCGACACACTCCGCGCATTCTCGCCTTAAGTGGTTGCTCTGCTTGCTGCTCACTTGCATCGCCATGCCATCCGCGCACGCGGCGGATCAGCCGCCGTTGCGCGTGGCAATCGTAGGTCTTGTGCATGGGCACGTGGGGGGCTGGTTCGACCAGCTTTCCTCACATCCTGACGTGCAGCTGGTCGGCGTGGCCGAGCCGGATGCGGCGCTGCGCACCCGCTACGCGGCAAAGTACCACCTGCCGACGCAGCTCTTCTTCCCGAGCGAGGCCGCGATGCTCGCGCATACGCAGCCACAGGCCGTTCTGGTGTACACGTCGATCCTGGGCCATCGCGCGGCGATCGAGGAAGCGGCCCGGCACCATATCGCGTCGATGGTCGAGAAGCCGCTCAGCACCACGCTGGCCGATGCTTTGGCCATCCAGCAGCTTTCGCGGCAGTTCAACGTGCCGGTGCTGGTGAACTATGAGACGACCTGGTACGCCTCCAACACCGCCGCGGCCAAACTGCTGTGGAGCGGGCAAGTCGGCGACCTGCGCAAGCTGGTGGTGCACGACGGCCATGAGGGTCCGAAGGAGATCGGCGTCGGTCCGGAGTTCCTGAATTGGCTGACCGACCCGGTGCAGAATGGCGCGGGCTCGCTGTTCGATTTCGGCTGCTACGGGGTCGATTTGGCCACCTGGCTGATGCATGGCGAAGCGCCATTGACGGTCACCGCAGTGACACAGCAGATCAAGCCGCAGGTGTACCCGAAGGTCGAGGATGAGGCGACCATCATCCTGACATACCCGCACGCGCAGGCGATCATCCAGGGTTCGTGGAACTGGCCTTTCTCCCGTAAGGACATGGAGGTCTACGGGGCAAAGGGCTATGTCGATACGGTCGCGCTGAACGGCCTGCGCATCCGCTTGCCTGGGCAAAAAGACGAGCACACCGAAACCGCCCCAGCGCTTGCGAACCCGCAGGACACTCCCCTGCACTATCTCTCGGCGGTGCTGCGCGGCCAGTTACAGCCCAAGGGCGACCTCAACTCGCTTGATACGAACGTGACGGTGATGCGGATTCTGGACGCCGCGCGGACATCGGCGAAGACCGGGCGAACGGTGAAGCTCGGGGCGGGTGCGCAGTAAAGTGCGCGCAATAAAAGGCAGCCCGCGAGGGCTGCCTTGCTTACGTTATGCAAAGCTTGGCTTAGAACGAAAACCGAGCTTGCGCCTCAATTGTGCGAGAGCCGAGCGCATTTTGCGCCTGACCGAAGACTGGATTGCTCGTGAAGGTGCCATCGCTGTTCTGCGTGCCGATACTGTTACTAATACCGCCGCCGCTACTCGCACTGCCACCATTTAGGTTCAAGCGATTGTAGATATTGTAAGCATTCGCCCGAATCTCGATTTGACCGTCTTCACCCAGCACTTTATTTTTCGGCAAGCCGAATGCCTTACTCAGAGTCATATCGGCGTCGATGTAGTTGGGGCCGTTGAGCGTATTACGAGCCACACCCGGCGCTTGCGGCAGAGCTCCTCCCGCCGGGAATTGCGGCCCCGGCGTAAAAGTAGGCACCGTGAAGTAAGCCAGGGCGCCCCGGCTGTAGTTCTTGTTGACCGATGCGTTCGGGTTACCCTGCCCTGACAAAAAGGCATTGTTGCTAGTGTCGTTTCCGGCACCGCCCAGGTACGCGGCTGGCCTTAGTTGGGCATAGCCGGAACCGTTGTAGTACAGGCCGCCGCCCGTACCGCTATAGACCGGCGTCCATGGAAAGCCGGAATGGATGTTCAGGATGCCACTCACCGACCAGCCGCCGACCGCCTTCTCGAGCCCGCCGTGCTTTCCTTGAAAGAAGACCGGCTGCCACAAACCGAAGACCTTGAACGCATTGCTCACGTTGTAATCAGACCGACCCCAGGCCAGGCGGTTGTCGTACGGATATGGATCTTCGTAATACGGCTGCGAACCCTGGTCCATGCTCTTACTCCAGGTGTACTGGCCTTCAACCTGAAACTCGTGCGAGAAGTTATGCCGTAATGTGGTAAGCAGTGCGCTGTAATTCGAATTGTTGTCGTTGCCGTAAAAGTTGATGCCTTGCAGCTGTGGGTTCAGGTGAATCCCCGCCGCGATTGCCGTTACATTATCGTTGTACTGCCGAGTCAGGTGGCGCGCCGTGCTGCCTTCGTAACCGATCGTTGTCACCCAGTTCAGCGCGATTTGGTACTGCGCGTCGAGTGAGTAATGGTAGCTGTAGTTGGTCGGAAGCCGGCTGGGAAACGCTGAAACCGTAATGGTGCCGGTGGTCGGCAGATTATTTGCGCCGAAGGATGAGATAGCAGCCTGGTTCGCCGGATACCCATAGAATGCGGTGGGACTGCTCGATGTTTGGTACTGGATGCTTGGATTAATCACCCCCGGATTGCCGGTCGAGCAGCAGAAGGTCGCGTTGGTGATCAATGGCGGGTTGTTCGCGCCATTGCCCTGAATGGCAATCTCTTCCTGGTTAAACGAGAGCCCAAAGCCGCCCCGGAACACCAGGTTGCCTCCCTGCGCCTGCGGGCTCCATGCGAAGCCGAACTGCGGGCCGAAATTGAGCGTCTGCGGATCGTACAGATTGCCTCCCACTCTCACCGAAGAGTCGGTGAGTGCTGCGGCGCCCGCACCTTGCTGAAAGACCGCAAGGTTGTTCTCCTTGGAAGAAATCGGCCCGAAGTAAGTCCAGCGAATGCCCAGGTTCAGCGTGAGATTCGGCTTGACTTTCCAGTCATCCTGCACAAACCCGCTGTACATGGTCGAGCGAATGTCCTGCCGATTAACCGAGACGGCGCCTGTCAGCGGACTGAAGGTACCTGTTTCCTGATAAGGCGCATCATTCAGGAAATCCCATGGATTGCGGAAAGAGAACTGTGGGCGCGCGGTATAGGTGGGGTTATTGAGGTAGTACAGCCGGGTGACCTCACCGCCGAACTTGAGTTGCTGGCTCGCCAGCACCTTGGTGACAGTGTCGGCATAACTGTACGTCCACTGGTTCAGGTTCGAAGGGCCCGGAGGTCCGAAACCGTCGCCGTCGAGTACGGTTTGATTTGGCCCTGTGGCTTCCGTACCGAGCGTGTCGATGTTCGCAATGGGCAGCCCGAAGGGCGCCTGCGGGTTCGTGGTGATCTCGTTCCAGCGATAGCCTGCAGCATTGGCGCGGGCTTCATTGATGAGCGAAGGCGAGAAGGTGTGATCCCAGATACCCGTGAAGGCATCATTGACTTGTGAGTGATTGAACAGGTTGGCCGCGCGCACCGGGCCGTTATAGTTCACCCGACTGCTAGGCACCCAGTAGATCGTAAAGGTAACTAGATCGTTCTTGGTGGGGTTCACATCCATACGCCCGTGGTACTGGTCTTCCACAATGTTTGTC